>NZ_CP142146.1:1200000-1500000 GCF_035918315.1 Vagococcus jeotgali
TTCTAAAATCTAAATTTACCGTTCCAACTGTAGCGTATAAATCATCTACGACACAAGTCTTTGAATGAATAAAACCAGGAGTGTATTCATATATTCTAACACCTGCTTCAATCAATCTAACATAATTTGATTTAGTTACAGCATGGACATACCATTTATCAGGAATATGTGGAGTGATAATTCGCACATCAACCCCACCTTTTGCAGCACTACACAGAGCTTCCATTAACAAATTATCAATCACTAAATAAGGTGTTGTAAAGTATACGTATTCTTTGGCCTTGTTAATCATGTTTAAGTAGACATTCATCCCGACTGTCTCATCATCAAAAGGTGAATCCACGTAAGGTTGGTAATAGCCATCTGTTTCAGGTAATTCCCCAGGTTTATAATTTGGCATAAAAGGGTTCACGTCTGTTTGAGTATTATTGATAAAATCCCACATTGATAGGAACAATAAGGTAAAACCCCAAGCAGCTTCTCCTTCAATTTTTATAGAATTATCCTTCCAATAACCAAATCGCTCAACTTTGTTGATATACTCATCAGCCAAGTTAATCCCACCAGTAAATACCACTTTACCATCAATCACAGTAATTTTACGATGATTCCGGTTGTTAAAAACAGGTGAGAGAACTGGAATGAAAGGATTAAAGACAGAACACTTGATTCCTAATTCTTCTAATTTTTTATTGTAGCGATGTGGCAGAGTCAGCAAGCAACCAAAATCATCATAAACAAATCTAACATCTAATCCTTCCTCAGCTTTTCTAACTAGAACTTCCAAAATGGAATCCCACATTTTACCTTCTTCTACAATAAAATACTCCATAAAGATATAATGCTCAGCTGCTTCTAATGCATCTAGCATGCCTTTTAAAGACTCTTCTCCAGTACCATAATACTCACTTGTTGTATGTCCAAATAATGCTGCTTCTCCGTAGCTCGTTAAGTAAGTAGATTGAACCTTAGCATCTAGATTACCATCTATAATCTCACTTGCATTACTTGTTAAAAGATTTGCTTCTTTTTCTCTTTCCTGAACTGCTGACATGCGTATTTGTTCTTTTTTACTATAACCAGTATTCCCAAATACTAAATAAATCACCGTTCCAAAAATTGGAATTAACATAATGGGGATAATCCAGGCAATTTTATAAGCGGGATTACTTCGATTATTTACAATTTTTATAATGACTGCCATTGATACTACTAAATAAACTGAATAAAAATAAACAAAATAATCATTGAAACGAATAATAACTCCAAATAACAACCCTAACTGTATCACAATCAATAAAACAATTAATACAATACGATTGGACATAATTTTCAATATATTATTCAATAAATCCCCTCCAAATCAAAAGCTTCTTGAAAATATCTTATAGTAAAAACATGGTATTTTCAAGCCCTGTATTAATTGCATCCTTTATATATCTACCAATATTATCATTTAAGAGGAAAAAAAGAAGAAGACTGTTGTAGCTAGTCTTCTTCTTTTCTGGCTATCATTTTTATTAGAAATCAACTTCATCTGGGTTTCTAGAGTGGCCTGCTTTTCCTTGTAATTGATCAATTAACATCATATCTTTTTCTGTTAATTCAAAATCAAACACCTCAATATTTTCTTTAATTCTTGATGGTGTTACCGATTTTGGTAAAGGTAGAAGATCTTTTTGAATCGCCCATCTTAAGACAATTTGAGCCACTGTTTTTTTATGATAGTTAGCAATCCCTTCTAACTCACCAACTTTAAAAATATCTCCTGTTCCAAATGGACTATAGGCTTCTACTAAAATATTTTTTTCTTTGCAATATGCTACGACATCTTTTTGCTGATCACTTGGATTTAAATAAATTTGATTGACAACAGGCATAACTTTTGCTGTTTTTTCTAATTCTTTAATGTGATGAGGCATAAAGTTAGAAACACCAATACTTCTAATTTTACCTTCTTCCATAGCTTCTTCCATAGCTTTCCATGATTCAGCATTCAATTCCTTCCAAGAATCTCTATGTTCAGCAGGGTTTGGCCAATGAATTAAGTATAAATCGACATAATCAAGACCTAGCCTAGATAGTGAATTCTCTAAAGCACGTTTTGTTTCCATATAGCTTCTATCAGTGTTCCACAATTTAGTTGTGATAAATAATTCTTCACGTGGGACACCACTATTTTTAATACCAAGTCCAACGCCTTCCTCATTATGATAAATACTTGCTGTATCAATATGTCTATAGCCTGCTTGAATAGCAGTCTTCACTACCTCTTCTGCTTCTTCCTCAGATGTTTGCCATGTACCAAAACCAACTTTTGGAATCGTTTTTCCATTTGCTAATGTATAAGTAGTATCTTGTTTTTTCATTAAAAATCCCCCTAATCTATTATATATCCATTTTACTGTATGAAACAAAAATTACCTAATAATAAGCCTTTTCACCTAATAGCTCTGACCTATCTATTTCATAAAAATAGCTCTTAAATAAACAAAGAGGATGATTTTTTGAATCATCCTCTTTGTTGTCTAGCTTAATAATTATGTGAGTACTGTAAAAAGAAGTTGTGCAATAAAAATGATTGTAATGGCTCCTAAAATAACATAATGTTTTTTTCTAGTTAAAACTAAATAACCAATATACTCCCTAATAAAAGCAGTAGGTAGGTAATAAAGTCTTGTCTTTGATCCAACACCTCTAACAGGTATCCCCTGATGAAAGGCTAATTTTCCAGCTCTTAATAAATGATAGTTACTTGTTGCTAAAATGATTTCTTTTTGCCTAAAATCAGTAATACTATCTCGTTGAGCAATAACGTGTTCTGAAAATTTAATATTTTCATCAGTGTTTTTTGACTTTTCTTCCAAATACAGTGTCTCTACTTTATAACCTTTATCTTTTATATAATTCTCCATTGCTTTTGCTTCAGATATTTTCTCATCTTTACCTTGTCCGCCTGACAAAACGATTACAGGATGATGATTTAATTGCTCCACTTGTTTATTATATAAAGCAATACCTCTATCCACCCGACCTGCTAGTAAAGGCGTTACTTTCTCACCACCCATAAGCCCAGCACCTAAAATAATGATGTAATCAACCTCTCTTTTAATTGGAAAGTGATTGAATAGGAAGGATGTTACCGTATATAGTAAAAATACCCCAAAAACATAAAAAAAACAAAATGAGATAAACATAGTCAATTGTGACAAATAGGGATTTTTCGGAAATCTCGATAAAATAAATGTTATGATTTCAACTAATAGAACACTTACTCCTAGTAAAAATGGTAATAGGTTACTAAATGACTTACCTTCCCTACTGATTAGTACTTTTTCATTCCAAAAAAGACCAATAACACTAGCAGTAACACCAAATATACTTAGTACCAATATAATAAATATAACGGGTATGACAACAACTAGCATTAAATTAGGATGGTACTGATAAAGTAGGGCAACTAGCCCAAGATATATCACAGCAAGTGCTACTAAAAAGAAAAAACCTGTCCATAGACTTGTCGGCCTAAAATAATTCCAATATAAGAAAAAAATCAAAACAATAACTAAACCAATTAAAAATACCATCAATAAATTCATCCTAAAACCCCCATCAACATGTTAACATTCTCCTAAAGTTAAAGTTTATAAATCATATCACACGTCAGATTTAAAAATTCTTGATCGTGACTAATGACTATGATTGTTAAATTATTTGTTTGTATCCATTTTAACATATTACTAACTTCTAACATATTTTTATAGTCCAGTCCACTCGTTGGTTCGTCTAGAAATAACCATTTTTTACCCGATAATATCGCACTAGCAATGACAACGCGTTGTTTTTCTCCACCTGAGAGTGTTTGTGGATGCCTATCTAATAAATGTATTAAATTTAATTGAGAAACCACCTCTGAAAACAAATCAAGGCGAGTTGCTTTTGTAATAATTTCTTTTTCAACTGTTTCAAAAAAAAGTTGTAAATTAACATCTTGCATAACAAGATAGCTCTTAGTCAGTCTTTCTTTCTCCTGTATTAATTCTCCGTTATATAAAATACTTCCTGAAGAAGGTTTTAATAATCCTGTTAACATCTTAACTAGTGTGGTTTTTCCGACACCATTTTTACCAATCAACCCGACTATACTTTCAGAAGAAAAAAACATGGATTCAAAATGCAAAACGTTCTTCTTTTTGTACTTAAAACTTAATTCTGTCGTATTTATACCTGTTTGAATAGTTCTTTTATCTTCCTTAATCTCAACTTTTTCCGTAGATAAAGAACGTAACCCAAGAGATTTCCGCTTATTATCACTGATATTAAGTGCTCTTTCTTTTGAAAATTTTTCTCGAATTTTTCCTTCATGTAACACAATATACCAATCTGCCACGTCACTTAAGTAATGTAATTTATGTTCTGCAATAATCATCGTACAACCTTTATTTTTTAGCTGCTTCATAAATTTTTTTAATTGAACCATACCTACTTCATCTAAATTACTTGAAGGTTCATCAAATAAAAATAACTGATGGGGTAACATACAAGCTGAAGCAAAAGCCACTTTCTGCTTTTGACCTCCTGATAAATCACTTATCTTTGTATTCAATATATCAAACAAATCAAATTCTGCTACAATTTGATCAATTCTCTCTAATATTTCTTGCCGACTTACCCCGTAATTTTCCACAGAAAAAGCTAGCTCTGATAAGACTGTCGTCGTAAAAAACTGTGATTTTGGATTTTGAAAGACCATGCCAATTTCTCTAACATAGTTATTAAAATCAATAGGTGGTAGCTTATCACCATTAACATATAACTTTCCTGTTAAGTCTCCTGAATACAGCTCAGGAATCAACCCATTCAAGCTATTTATTAAAGACGTCTTCCCACTACCACTTTCTCCTGTTAAAATAACACACTCACCTTGTTTAATCGCTAAAGTAATATCTGAGAGAATAGTGTGTCCTTCTTTGTTTAGATTTAAATGTTCTAATTCAATCATAACATTGCTCCTTCAAAAATAACAAAACAAAATAAACAGCCTAATAATATATAATCTTGTACTTTAAATTTAGTTTCATAAATACTTGTATGCGCACCTTCATTCCCCAAACCTCTCACAAGAGCTGAAGCTGATAGATCCTGAGCTGATTTTTCAACAGCCATGAGCAAAGGAACGATGATGTATTCTAAGGTTTGAACAGGATGAAGAAATGTCTCCCACACACTCAAACCAATACCTCTTAACTTCATAGCTTGCTTAATGTCTTTAAAATCTTGTTTAATAACAGGGAAAAAACGACAAACGACTACAAAAGGAATAATCAACCAGTTTGGAATATGCCACTTTTTCATAGCAGAGACCCACTGGCCTACCGAGACGTTGACTGTCGCAAATATGCCTGCTGTAACTGGTGGAAGTAGCATTAGATAAGCTACTAAAATAAAAGAAAAAAAGGCCGAAATAGGCCCTTTAATACTTTGTAAAAAAAAGGAAGTTACCCACATTAAACATACATAAGTTGAAATTAAAAATAATCCTTTTCTCCCAGCACCATTCAAAGTAAGGAGTAGACAAATAAATAACATAAAGGCTAGCTCAATTATCTGGCTAGCTCTAGATATTAATAAAAAACTAGCAAAAATAACCGTTGCTAGCTTACTTCTAGGATCAAATGATATATACTGATGAGTCATTAAAATCTCCTTTACCCTCACTTTTTACGTAAGAAGTGTTTATTATAAATGCTATAACCAATTTTTAATCCAATCAAACTAGTTACTACAACCAAAAGCATTGAAACAATAAAACTCACACTAGTTACAGGTTCAAAAACACTTTGAACATAAGTCATATCTTTCCCTCTTTTTAATAAAGATGATACATAAGCATCTTTCATAAACCATAAAGGCAAAATAGGACCAGTTAATCCAAAACTAAAAATAGTATAACTCAAATATGATTTTAACTGACGCGGAAATTTTGATTTGTACTGAATTAAATCAGCTAATAATGGAAATAAAATACTAGGTAAAAAAGCTAGAGGGAAATAACCAAAGGCAAAGAAAAATATGGCCATAATCGCACCAACTAAAGTAATGGCTCCAAATTTAGGCACCTTATTAATAACTATTAAATAAAGTGTACCAGAAATTAAAGCTGATACACTTGGAATCAGTAAACTATTGTATATCGGAATGGTAAATCTAGCTAACATCGTTGCAACTGATACGATTAAAAAATACATAGCAGCATAGACACCAATTAAAATTAAATCTTGAACTTTTAACTTTTTCATCTCTTAACCTCTTTCAAAATACTCACAGTTTGCATATTATATCACAATTTGATACAAAAAAGTATCACTTGGAGAATTTTTTAATGATGGTTACTAAAAACTAAAAACATAACAAACAAATGAGATATTTATTTTTATTTATAAACTCTAGTCAACGACCAATCTTCTAACCTCTTAGTTAAATACCTTAGTGCTTAATATTTTTTTAAGTATTAAAAAAAGCCAATCCAAGAGGACTGACTTCTTAACTTGATTCATTATTTAATATTCGGCAATATATAATGATACATGTATCACATGGTCTAGTCATACGGCATATAACAAATAACCAGTTATTAAAACGTTGCAACTTAATAGTACTAGTCTGACTTTGACAATAATTTGCCCTATTTCTAATTCATGACACTTAAACTTGCTAATTTAATAGCAATATCATTTAAATTGTCTATATAATAATAAAACCAATGATTAGGTTAATCATCATTGACTACCTAGATTTATATCCTACACCGTTGTAAACTACATATTGATTTAATACTGTAAAAAATGCGTCTTTGTTCTTTGTTCCCTTAAACTCAGAATAAAGACTGTTCTTACTTACTATATAATTCCCCAGTAATGGTGTCATAATGGTGAGTTATCCCTTGTATGCCAAATATAGCTAGCACATAACTAACCATTATGTGAAAAAGAAATCCCTCAATAAACGTTATTACTGACAACAGTAATGTATTTAATAGCTATCAAACTAAACTATTGAACTTGATTTGATCCTTTTATTTCCCTAAAAGTTCTCAAACCATATTTATTACTGCTGCTCTCACCCCCCCTTATTGATTCGCCTTTTTAGCTAGAATTAAACTAACCTAAGCTATTACAATTTTCTGTTGGCGAATTCACATAAATCATTATAGCAAAAGCTTAATAAATTTCAAAACAACTTATATTATAACTAATGTTCTATAATAAAAAGCTGACTTCAAAAGCCAGCCTATTTTCGTTTATTTCACTTGCTCATAAATGCTTAATGCTTTTTGAACAGCTCTACCTTGATTAATTGGGACATCAAAATAAACTAGGGTCGCTTCTAGAGCACTTAATACATGTAGAACATTTTCTTTACGACTACTATAACCCATGTTACCAATACGCCAGATTTTACCAGCAAGCGGACCAAAAGACGAGGCGATCTCCACTCCAAAATCTTGTAATAACATCTGACGAACTTCTTCAGCATCTACTCCGGCAGGTACGACAACTGGGATGACTGTTGGCATTTTTGTTTCAACATCACCATAAATGGATAAGCCCATAGCCTCAATTCCAGAAGTAATAGCCAAATGATTGAGAGCATGGCGCTCAAACCTAACGTCTAATCCTTCATTTAAAAATAATCTTAATCCTTCATGAAGAGCATATAGCATACTTGTTGCTTCTGTGTGATGATTAATACGTTGTTTACTCCAATAGCGTTGAATTTGACTTAAATCAAGATAGTTACTGCTAATAGGATGATTATTTCTAACATCATCTCCTAATCCTAATTCCTTTTGGTAACGACTAGTAATTAATTCTTCTACACGCTGATTGTAAGTCACTAGAGATAAGCCTGAGGGAACACTTAAACATTTTTGAGTACCAGCAATAGCAATATCAATACCCCACTCATCTACTAAGACAGCTGTCCCACCGTAAGTTGCAACAACATCCACAACAAAAATAGTATCTGTTGTTTGACAGAACTGCCCAATTTTTGCTAAAGGTTGCATTTGAGCATTTGCTGTTTCTCCGTGGACCATTGCAAGAACTTTAGGCTGGTATTTTTTTACTGCTTCTATAATTTCGTCTTCTGAAAAAACACCATTCCACTTTCTTTCAAGTAAAATAACTTCAGCCTGAGCACGTTCACATATCTCAACTAACAAATAAGCAAAACGTCCATAAGCTGGAATTAAAACTTTATCCCCCGGTTCTATTAGTGCAATTAAACTAGCTTCAATACCAGATCTACTTGTCCCGTCAACAACAAAAGACTGTTCATTTTTTGTTTGAAAGGTTTGACTAATCATTTCCTTAACATCATCCATAATACTGACAAATGCTGGATCAAACTGCCCAAGTATCGGTGTAGACATAGCTCTTAGAACTGAAGGGTAAGCCTCTACTGGTCCTGGTGTCATAATGGTACGTACTGGTGTGTTTAATGGTTCTATCATTTTCGTCCTCTCCTTTGTTTACTTTAATTATCTAACACTATTAGCAGCTAATCATCTGTCATCTTGCACAAAAAAAAATCTACTATTAATCATTTTAAACAAATGATAGGTTTTAACTTTCCTTTCAAAATAAAACGCTTATAATAAATAATGAAAGGAGTTTAATAAACTTGAAAACATTACAAGATATTCTTAGTGTACCAAGATTTAATGATTTAACTTTAATCACTCCTAATGTTGATTTAGAAATTGATGTTATCAATGTTGAAATCACTGAAACACCTGATATTTCAAATTATACATCTAGTGGCACTTTATTGCTAACAACAGCTATGTATTATAAAGATAAACCTAAAGAGATGATACAACTAATTGACTCTTTAGTGACTATTCAATGCCCTGGTCTTTGTATCAAAACTGGAAGATTTTTAGATATTATTCCCCGTGACATTATTGATTATGCTATAAGTAAAAACTTTCCTATTATTGAAATTCCTATTACAAAGCCTTTAGGTGGGATTTTAACCGAAATTTCTCATTTCATCGGAGAATCTAAAGAAGAAGAAATTGCTTATGCCCTTGATATTCAAAGAAAATTTTCTTCTCTACTCTTAAGTGATGCTTCTTTGGATAAAATAACAAAAGAATTTGGAGATGTACTCCAGACACCTATCTTATTATTGAATCCTTTAAAAGAAGTCATTGCAACATCTAATAATTGGGATAATAAAGATATGTCTACTGAGCACTTGATGAAAGAATTGTTTAGTTTTGAAAACCTATTTGAAAATAAAACTCACAATATTTTAGTGACCTCACTATCACATGAACAAACAGAAGTTGATGTTTATCCCATTAAAAGTAACACATACTATCCTTATTATTTAATTATTTTATCTCCAGAAAAAATGAGCTATCCTGTAGCAGAATTTGCCATAGAACAAGGGCAAATGGTGCTTAGTTTTACTCTGCTTAAAAATGATAAACTATATGAAGTCGATAAGCATAGAAAAAGTGATTACCTTGCCACAATTATTGAACGACAAGAAAAAAACAATTTTGATGAACAACAGTGGATTACCTATGAAGCAAATTTTAATTTAGAAATTTCTAAATTCTATCAAATGATTTCTGTTTCAATCATTCAAGATGATACAAGTGTCATTTCCAATAAAATATTAGAAGAGAAACAACAGATTGTCTATGAATGGCTCGATACAAATCTACCAAATATATTACCAAAATCTGTTCTATTTTCTGACAAATCTCAACACCATTGTATTATTTTACTGCAACAACCTATTAGTTCTACTGCACTAACCAAAATTTTAACAAATGTCCACGATACTATTTATGAAAAACTTCCTATTTTCACTCAATTTAGTTGCGGACAAGCTTATAGTCATTTAGACGAAATTAGTAAATCTTTAACAGAAGCTAAAATTGTTGAACATGATATGTTAGAACAAACTAAACAAAAAATTGTCTACATGTATAAAGCAAAAGGGATGGCAAGGTTACTTGATACGATTCAAAAAGATGAGGCAACCTATTTTGCAAAAGATTGTTTGAAATCACTTTACTCTCCTCAAACCGACATGGACTTAGAACTTAGAAAAACATTAAAAACTTTTTTAGATAATCAATGTGAAATCACAAAAACGGCTAACGATCTTTTTATTCACCGTAATACGGTTAAATACCGAATTGATAACATTCAAGAAATACTGGGACTAGAAATTGATACCCCAGAGCATAGCTTTAAACTCCGTTTAGCACTAGAACTATCTGAAAATTAAAGAAAGGGATAATCTCATGACTCCTGAACACTTAACTTATACTCATATTGGAAAAACACCCATTGAGTTATCTATTTACTTAGGGAACAAATCAAATCAACAAAAGAAACCAACTATATATTACATCCACGGAGGTGGACTAATTTATGGTTCTAGACATGATTTACCAAAAGAATACATTGAATTATTAACAAGTAATGGCTCTGATGTGGTCATGCTGGATTATCCTTTGCTGCCAGAGAGTACACTAGACATTATTTTAAATACTTTGACCAGTGGGATTGAATTTGCAAGGCACTATCTTCATCAAGAAAATCAACCTTATCTTTTATTTGGAAGGTCTGCTGGTGCATATCTTTCTGTACTACTATCTAGTAAATACTTAACTCCAAAGCCAATTGGTGTTGTTTCATTTTATGGTTATTTTGATTTATCAGAGATGTCCTTACAACAGCCAAGTCAGCACTACAATCAGTACGGATTATTGCCAGATATGCTAGTGCAAAATTTTATTCAAAAAGACATCTTAGCTAATGCACCAATAGAACAACGTTTTCCTATTTATTTATCATATAGGCAACGTGGTACTTGGGTTAAACAACTTTTAGCCCCTAACTTAACATTAGAAGACTATAGTCTAGATGAGGATGCACTAGCTAGTTTACCTAAGCTATTTATTGCTGCTAGTGACACCGATCAAGACGTAGATATCAGTATTTCAAAATCACTATACGAACAAACAAATCATTCAACTTTTGTAACTGTTCATGATTTATCTCATGATTTTGATAAAAACCCAAAAGATTCACAAGCTATTCAAGTATATCAAGACTTAAAAACCTGGATAAATGACTTATAGAGTTAAATATCTAGGCTTTTTATATCATTTAACACTTTATTTAAGGCACAATCTATTGATCGATTTTGTGTTAAAACGGTCTCTGATAAACATGACATATAATCTTCCTGAAGATACCAAGAAGCCATACGAGTAGTGTCAAATTGATTTACTTTAGGACTAGTTGCATGCCTAATCACTGTTTCTTCAAAAGGAACATTATAATAATAATTCAAGGTATGATTATTAAACTCTTGCTGTAATTCATCAAACATATTTTCATAGATCTCTTTTCCAAAAATCCCTTCAAGAACAATAATTGGAATACGACCCCTTCCAAAATTCACCATGGATTTAACTAAATTTGGATACCTTTAGCTAGTGTCGTTTTACCACTTGATGAATTGCCACAAATCGTAATTAGCAAACTTTTCATTCAGTACGCCCCTCATACTAATGTAGCACAAAAAGACATAGAAATGATTTAAATTTCTATGTCTCACTATGCTTATCCTATGATACGTGTACCTGCTTCACCATTAACAGCTTCTGCTGCTTGATCTAGAGAACAAATAATAGCAGTCTTGCCTAATTTAGCAAATTCAATACAAGCGGCCATTTTAGGGCCCATACTACCATCTGAAAAATGACCTTCATCATAATATTTTTGTGCTTTTTCAACAGTTAAATCAGTTAATTTTTCTTGATTAGGTTTACCATAATTAATATAAACATTAGGAACATCTGTTAAAATCATTAAAATATCTGCATCTATCTCCTTAGATAGTTTAAGTGCTGATGAGTCTTTATCTATAACGGCTGCAACACCTTCATATTCTCCTTGAGTATTCTTAATCACAGGAATACCACCACCACCTGTTGACACAACTAACACACCATTGTCCATCAATAGTTTAATCGTTTCTACTTCAACAATACCTTTAGGGTTTGGTGAGGCAACTAGTCGTCTATACCCACGACCAGCATCTTCCCCCATTACCCATCCTTTTTCAAGAGCTAACTGTTTACTCTCATCTTCTGAGTAAAATGAGCCAATTGGTTTTGTTGGATGTTTAAATGCTGGATCACTTGGATCAACTTCTGTCATCGTTAAAATCGTAGCTACCTGTTTACTTGGTAACACATTTTTTAAAGACTCTTGCATCATATAACCAATAAAACCTTGTGATTCAGCACTACATACAGGTAATGGTTGAATTGGGACTTCATCTTTTGCCAATTCATTTTGTCGCAAAATTTGACCAACTTGAGGTCCATTTCCATGAACAATCACAATATCACAGCCTGTTTCTGCTACTTTTGCAATACTTTTAGCACTAATATCCACATTTTCTTTTTGAATACTATACTCTCCCTTTTGCCCTGGTTGTAAAATAGCATTACCACCTAACGCAAGAACCACTTTTTGTTTCATTCATGCCACTCCTTTTATTTTTAAATACCGTGTTATACCTTCATAAATACCAGATATTGTATCTCTACCAGAAGTGTGACCAAACTGTGCTAACTCAGCTAAATACATCTTCAATAAAACGATATTATCAATATTTGATAATAGTAAGCAGATTGTTGACGTAAAAAAGCCTTTCCTAGCTGCTTGTAAGTAGGCAAGCGACACATCTGTGGTCCTTTTTTCTAAAATAGCCTGGTCTATTTTCTTTAATTCCTCAACGGATAAAATAGAATAACAATGATGAATGGCCAACATTCCTACTAAAAAATCATCACCAGATGGCGTTAAACCTCTCCCACTACCAATCAAGGAATAAACATCCAAATCCGTACAGGTCAATAATTGAAAATCTAAGCCTGTTTGTACTAAAAATGGTGTGAAAACAGGTCTGGAAGATAGTACCTCATCTTCTTCAAGTAGAATCTGACAAGTATTTTGATGAGATACTTCAGAATAATTTAACTGGACTTGTCCTATGAACAAATGATCATCATGAAGTCTTAATATCACTTTGTTATACATTTTTTTTAAATAATCAAAGTCTGTTTGAGAGACTTGAATACCGAAGGGGGTAACTTGTTTAGATTCAGACCCAACGTGTAATAGCTCTTTGCCAACTAATATATTGAAACTGGTATTAAATAAACTATGAAAACTAACTTCTTTACTACCAGTTAACATATTTGGTACTAGTTCTCCTACTGTTTTAGCACACACCATTTTTGTTAACATTATTCAGCCATACCTAATTTTTTAGCATAGGCTTCAATTGCTTTTTCAAAACAAGATACAGGAGGATTAACTGTTCCTGCTCCAATTTGGCCAATACCAGCTTTTTTATGTGCAATCCCTGTATTAACGACAGGAGTAATTCCTGATTCAACGACAAGTCTAGCATCAATACCTAAACAAATTCCTCTAAAGTCCCATGTTGGTACTGGAAAATTAGGATTTTGACTAATACAAATCTCACTCATTTCATTTGATGTGTTTAAGGCATCATAAAAACCTCCAGATCCAACAAAACGTGTCACAGCAGGAGCTGCAATCATTGCCATTCCACCAACACCAAATGTTTCTGTGATAGCAGAATCTCCAATATCAGTGTTCGCATCTTCCCCGCTGTATCCAGCAAAATATAAACCTTGAGGTGTGTTAACTGGTCCTGTAAACCACTCATCCCCCATACCACTAATACGAATACCAAAATCTTTACCATTACGGCACATAGCAGTTACTACTGTACCTTCTTGAATCATTCGAGCCCCATCCATAACAGCTTTTGTTGCCGCCATCATGATATTTAAGAAGAATTGATCAGTATCTGCTAAAAATTGAGATACCTCTTTTTTCTCGTTTTCATCAATGTCTAATGTTGTAATGATTGGACCAACTTCTTTATAAAATGCAAGTGAAGCTGCGATATTACGTTGGTGAAACTCATCCCCCATTGCAATGGCTTTAGCGACTAATACGTTAATATTTAAACCATCTTCCATTGTTTTAAGAGCCTTGCTTAACACAGGTCCTAATACGTCTTTCATCCATGTTAATCTATCAATAACTTCTTTAGAATAAGCACCAAAACGTAATACTGCTCCAATACCTTCATTCATCGTACAATAAGCAAAGTTACCATCTGTTTTATTTTCTACAACTAAAACAGGCATGTTTCCAGAGGTAATACCACCCATTGGCCCCACTGCATTGTAATCATGACAAGGAGCAAATTTAACGTCTCCAGTTGATAACATATGTCGTGCCTCTTCTTCATTTTTTGCCCAACCTTCAAAAAGGACAGCTCCCACACAAGATCCTTGCATAGGATCAGTCATCTCGTCCCACTCAATAGGAGGACCAGCATGAAGTAACATATGACCTTCTAATTCTTTAATCACACTTTTTGCTGGTACTACATCTAATAAAAATGGGGCTGATTGTACTACTTTATCTATTACGGCTTGATTTGCGTCATCAATTGTTTTAAATGTCATATTCTCTTCTCCTCGATCTTATTTAAATTCATAATGATTTAAGAAATATAAAACTTTTTGTAATTTAACATTACCACCAGCTGATGGTCTCCAATCAAATTGCACTACTTGAGCATGATTATCTTTGATAGATTGTGTGAAACTTTGTAAACCTACGTTAATAATACGTGGTTCTGTTGCGATTAATGTTTTCAATTCATCTGAGAGAACAGGTAATTCAACTAAAGAGCTTTGAATTTTACCTGATACTTCTTTTTTATCAAATGTTAAATCATGATCAACAAGTTTTAATGCTGTTTGAATTGCTTGAACATTATTCTCACAAACCGTTACACCAATATCTTCCAAAATTTGGCGTTGTTCTGCCATACCTTGAGGATCTTCATCTGTTCCTACTAAAACAGCAACAAAATTCACGATACGTCCTTCTTTAGCTAACTTTTCTTGCACATCAACAATGGCTGGTTTTAAAGCGTTTGCCATATCTGGATGGGCACCATAACCTAATACGACATCAAATACAACAACGCCTGTATCTGGCTGATTCATAACGTCTTTAATTTTATTTATTCTAATTTCTGGATCAATCATTGGATGTGGTTTACCTTGTGTATACATGTCATCTCCTAAATCAATGACCTCATGTCCACCAGCAAGTAATGTATACCCTTCAGGAGAATCCAGCTTATCTAAACCTAGTCCATCAGCAAGTAAAAAGGCTGATTCATAAGCAAGTGTTCCACCTGAATAATAACCTTTAATATCAGTCCCAGCTGTACCTTTTAAGATAGTTATAACAGGTGCTGGCGTGTATTCAACTGACTCATTATTAATTAATTTAGTTGCTAGCTGAGCTGCTTCTTCTAGCGTATATGCTTTATACAGACCTTCTTCATGTTCTGTTGGTTTGCTGCCTAAAAATAGAGTAACAACTGGTTTATCTACTTTTCTTAAAACATCTAATACTTTTTCCTCTACTTCC
The DNA here is from genome assembly GCF_035918315.1 of Vagococcus jeotgali. Taxonomy (NCBI): domain Bacteria; kingdom Bacillati; phylum Bacillota; class Bacilli; order Lactobacillales; family Enterococcaceae; genus Vagococcus; species Vagococcus jeotgali. The sequence continues at coordinate 1,215,603 of NZ_CP142146.1, forward strand.
TTTGCAGGTGGTTTAGATATCACAACAATCACATCAGTATCTGGGTCATCATTTAAAGCTACGATACTATCAATCATAGAAATAGCTCCAACTTCTGTTGACAAATCACGACCACCTGTTCCAATGGCATTTGTTACCCCTTGACCATAACGGTGAATTAGCGTCGTTACTTCTTGAATCCCTGTGCCAGAAGCACCAATCACACCAATACGGCCTTTTCTGACATTATTAGTAAAAGCTAGAGGAACACCATGAACAATACCTGTTCCACAATCAGGTCCCATAACAAGCAACCCTTTTTCATGGGCTTTTTCTTTTAAACGTTTTTCTTCTGAAATATCAACGTTATCGCTAAAGACAAAAGCATGTAAACCATTATCAATCGCTTGCTCAATTTCTAAAGCAGCATACTCTCCTGGAACAGAAATCAAAGCAACATTAGCTTCTGGATCTTTTTTCATTGCCTTATCCCATGAATTGATAGTTTCTTCAACTTCACCACCACCATCATTGGTTGACATTAATTCCTCATCAATAATAGCCAGTACTTTATCTTTATCATCAGCTGAATTCACTTCTAACATGATGACCATATCATTTGAAGAGGCTTCATCAAGCTCTTTTGTATCAAAACCACTTGCTCTAAAAATATCAATATTTGATGGTGTTCCCATCATAATCGATACACGTTCTACCTCATCTAATTGACTTAATTTACTTGTTAATAACATTAAAACAACTGAATCTTGGTAACTATTATTTTTTATAATTGTTTGAAGCATTATTTTACCCCCAATAATTTTTTATTTTTCAGCAAAAGCATCTGCTTGATCGTATTTATTAAAATGAACGACTTCACTTGTTAAATAGTCGTGAATCCCCTCTGGAATTGGAATACCTGTCTCTAAATGATTAGCATAACGAATTTCAGATAGTTCACCAGGATAATAAACTTGATCAAAACCAGTAGCTGGTTTATTGTCATGTAATTCTTCAATCATTTGAGAAAGATTTTCTTTAAACGTATCTAAATCTGTAAAATAGCTTGGATTAATCAAAATAAATAATTGTCCTAAATTACGACCTGATGATAAATCAGCATACATACTACTAACATGTTTTCCAAAAGGTAACCCTAGTAATGAACCAGATAACACATCTACCATCATCATCAGTCCATAACCTTTAGGCCCAGAAATCGGAAGTAAGCCACGTACTTTATGAGGGTCAGTTGTTGGTTCCCCATTTTCATCTACTGCCCAGGTTGGTGGGATATCATTATTTTTACTTCTAGCATCTAATATTTTTCCCCAAGCTTGAACAGTTGTTGCCATGTCAAAAATAATCGGACGATCTTCATTTGTTGGTGCACTAAAAGCAATTGGGTTTGTACCAAAAAATGGTTCTGTCCCACCAAAAGGTACAGCCATTGGGTCTGATTGGCAAACTGCTAAAGCGACCAAATCTTCTTGGGCTGCTAAATCAACATAGTAAGACAACATACCACTATGTCCCATTTGTGACACACCAACAATTCCAACGCCGGTTTCTTTTGCCATATCTATAGCATAATCTAGTGCTTTGCGACTTGCTACATGACCAATCGCATTATCTGCATGGAAAACACCTGTACTAGCTCCTGTTTTTTCAAAATGAAAATCAGGATCTATCGTTGTCCCACCTTTAGCAATACGCTCTGCATAGTATTCAACACGGACTGAACCATGAGAGTGAACCCCTCTTGAATCAGCATAGACTAAATGACGAGCAACTTCTTTTGCATGATCTTCCATTAAGCCAGCTTTTAAAAGCTTAGCTTGCATTAAGTCACGAAGTTCATCATCTGATAAATAGATTAATTCCTCACTCATGATTAACACTCTCCTAGTTTATAATTCAACATCTCTATTACAATCTTTAGAATATAGGTAACTTAAAGGGGCATCTCTTCCAATTGAATAACAAGCTTGTAAATTATAAGCGCCCATAAAAATGTAATCACCCTTTTTAACTGGCATCCAGTTATTATCAAGATTATACATACCTTCTCCACTTAATAATAAAGCACCATGCTCTTGATAATGTGTTTCAATATACCCATGAGATCCACCTGTTTCAAAACTTAAAATATGGAAGTTCATGTCAAAATCTAAATCAGTTGGTAGGAGTGTTTTAAAGTCAACGTCTGTCATATCTTCATAATCAACGCTCTCAACATCTTTTGAATTACCAACAACTGTATAAGCTTTCAGTCCCTCTACTTTTTGATAGCGTTTTTTATAAAGAAATGTTTCAGTTGGTGTATTTGTTTTATTCTCAAATGTTAACTGTTTATCTTCTGGTACATAAATGTAACCACCAGTTGTTAACTCAAACGTGTCCACACCATCACTTACAGTTAAATCACCCTCTAGAACATATAGGAACGTTTGGATACCATTACCACCAAATCCAACTTTATTACCACCACCTGGTAGAACACGACACATGTAATCAACAAATTCTGCACCTAGTTTTGGTGTCGCTAAAATTGTCATATCACATTTTTCAAAACTTGGTAATAAATTTTTAACTAACCCTTGAGGTGGAATTAAAGCAAAATTACCTCTTTCAACAATCGCTCTTGATTGTAAAATATCTGTTGGATAACCTAATTCATTTGTACGATAACCCATAATTAAAAACCTCTTTCTTTTTCTTATATTTATTATTTATTATTCTTCATAAGCTAATTTATACAAGGAAGCAATCAGCGCTTTAACCCCTTCAGTTAAATCTTCTAATTTAGTAGATTCATCAGGATTATGGCTAATACCATCAATACTTGGAACAAAAATCATAGCAGTTGGTACATATTGAGCAAAAATTTGTGAGTCATGTCCTGCCCCGCTATGCATTGTTGTGTAATTTAAATTAGACTCAGCACAAGCCTCTTCTAAAACTGTCACAATATCTGGTGACATTGGTACAGGAGCTTCGTTCATCCAATTATCTATTTCTATTGAAACATCACACTCTTTTGCTAATTCCTGAAAATCTTTTTCCATTTGAGTTGTGAATTCTTCTAAATCATCAGCATCAGTATGTCTACAGTCAACTGTAAAGAATACTTCTCCAGGTACCACATTAACTGTATTAGGTGTCACGTCAATATGTCCAAATGTTAAAACTAGAGGATCTCCAATGGCTTTAGCTTTATCAATACTACGGCTTATCATTTTACTCATAGCATAAACGGCATCTTGCCTAAAGCCCATAGGTGTTGTTCCAGCATGATTAGCTTGACCTATTAGCCTAATATCATAACGTTTTTGACCTACGATATTATTGACAACAGCTACTTGTTTTTGTGTTTTTTCTAAAACGCTACCTTGTTCAATGTGAATCTCTACAAAAGCTTTAATATCATCTCTAGGCTCTTGCTTTGTAATAGGAAACGTAAAACCAGCATTTTCCATAGCATCTACAAATTTAATACCATCTGTATCTTCTGCATACTTGACTTCTTCTGGATTGACTAAACCAAAAATATTTTTACTTCCCCAAAAAGCAAAAGGGAAGCGACTGCCCTCTTCTTCGGCCATTGATACAACTTCTAAAGTTCTTAGTGGTTGACCATACGTTTCTTTCAAGTACTTAATAGCTAAGTAAGATGCGATGATACCAAACTGACCATCTAAAGCTCCACCATGTACAACTGTATCTACATGAGAACCAGTTAAAATCACCTCATTAGGATACTTACTCCCAACTAAGCGCCCATACAAGTTACCTATATTATCAAAATATGTCTCAAAATCGCTATTGATAAACTTTTCTTTTAAACCCTCTTGAGCTTTCACCCAATTATCATCATATAATAAACGAGTCGTTCCACCTGCTTCATCTAAACCAATTGATGATAACCACGTTACTTGCTCGTCGATTTGTTTTTCTATTGTCTTCATATCAGCGATACCTCTCAATTTATAATTTGTTTACCTGATTTTTTTCTATTAACTAAATAAAAGATCAATGTTCCAATAATTAAAATAATAACTGATAGATAAAAAGCATTAATCTTAGACCCTGTCTGATCAGAAATCATACCTGTTAAAGATGGTGCAATAATTGATGAACTCATACCAAGGAAATTAAACATACCTAAAGTCGTTGCCAGACCTTTACGTGAGACATTTTCTCCTAACCAAGAAATAATGATTGGCTCAACAGCTACTTTTCCAAAGAAACCATATAAAATCAAACCTATTAAAAGTCCAGACTTACTATTTGACATAACTGTTAAAAATAAAGTTAAAGCTGCCATGATTTCTAAAAATACAACAAGCTTTATTTTTTTATCAGAATGCTTATCAGCTATTCGACTAAAGAATAATGCTCCTGGTACTGACGAAATAAAAATTAACGATGTTGCAAGACCAATTGTTGCTCCAGTGAAGCCACGTTCTGTCTCTAAAAAGTTAGGCAACCATGTGTTCACTAAATAGTAAGCATAACAAGTAGCAAAATAAACAGCGTATGCTCCAATCATCTTAGGTGCCATCAATTTCTTAAATGTCATTTTTTCTTCTTGAGGAAACTCATGAACCTCTTTTTGGGTTTTTGTTTCATCTTTATGTAAATAAAGGATAAATATAATCACCATGACAACAATTGTCACAAAAGATACATACTCTATTGATTGCCACTTCATTCCTCGTTCTGAAATGAAATAACTTGAAGCAATCATTCCTATACCACTACCTACAGCAGTCCCACTATTAACAATAGCGGTTGCTAAGCTACGATATTTGGTTGGAACATACTCATTAGTCATAGAAAAGGCAACCCCGTAAAATGTCCCGCTACCAATACCTGCTAGCACATTACCAAAGTACATCCACTCTAAAGAAGTCGACATAGCAAGTAGTAGCGTTCCTAATCCAAAAAGGATAAAACCAGGAATCAATACCGTTTTTTTACCAAAACGATCGACTAAAATTCCTGATGGGATCTGCATTAACACATAACCAAGAAAGTAGAAACTAGAAATGGCTCCAATTTGAGCATCGCTTGCTCCACCAAAATACTCACTAAGTTGTGGATAAATTGGAGTTAGAGCTGTTCTATTAAACCAAACTACAATCCAACCTAGAGTAGAAACAAGGATAATTTGTTTCCAATATGGGGTTAATAAGGACCTTGTTTTTTTTACATCTTTTTCCACGTCATAAAACCTTCTTTCCAAAACATAACATCTATCCTCATCTTAACTAACCTGTCATGAAAGGTCATTAGCTATTCTGGACTAAGTTATATCACTTCTTGTTTACTATAGACGAAGAAAACAGAACCTAGTAATAGGCTCTGTTTTTTTTCAATGGTTATTTTTTAATAAAGACACCCATTGCTTCCTCACTTACGCCTTCTTCTTTAGAATAGATTGTTTCCCCTCGTAAAATAGTTCTCTCAATTTGAGCTCCAATTTCACGACCAATGTATGGACTTATCTTGTTATAATACTCTAAATCTTCGGCTTGTAATACATAAGGAGAGTCAGGTTTAATTAAAACAAAATCAGCATCTTTTCCAATTGCAATTTCACCTTTTCGATCTAGGTTATAACGTTTTGCTGGATTGGTCGCAATAATATTAGCAAATTGAGTCAAGGATAAATCTCGCTTTTGTACCCCTTCATCAAATAAAACATCCACATTATTTTGAACACCAGAAATACCACCCCATGCTTCAAAAGCATTGTCTTTATCTTTCAAGTCTGGTGTACAAGGTGAGTGATCACTTGTGACAAAATCTAATCCACCATTTGCAACATATTCCCATAATCCGTCTTGAGCTTTTTTATCACGAATTGGAGGAGAACATTTAACGACTGGACCAATAGCATCAAGCTCATCTGTTTCGAAATATAGGTAGTGTGTACATGTCTCACAAGTCACGTCAACACCTTCTTCTTGAGCTTTCACAACTTCAGCAACCCCTTCTGGACAAGCAATATGACAGATGTGAATACGGCAGCCAGTTTCTTTCGCAAAAGTAATTGCTCTTTTAATAGGTTCTACTTCAGTAAATACCGGACGAGTTTCAACATAAGCTTTTAAAGTTGTCTCTCCATTTTCGTAAGCAATCTCACCTAATCTATCTGTAATAGCTGCATTTTCCGCATGAATTGCTAGAACTTTTCCAGTCTTAGCTACTTGTTTCATACCTTCATATAATGAATAGTCATCGACATTCATGAAGTCACCTTCAATCGTACGATCCCCGCAAGTTGCCATGAAGCATTTATAAGCTGCTACACCATCTTCATCTAACTCTTGAATACCACCATCTAAATTAAATGGTACCACACCACCAAAAGATGCCACATCTACATGTAATTTATCTTTACCTGCTGCATATTTAATATCTAAAGACTCTTTATCAACTGTCGCTGGTACTTGATTAAGAGGCATTTCCATAAATGAAGTTACCCCACCTTTAGCACAAGCTTTTGTTCCAGTCACATAACCTTCCCAAAAATCTCTAAAACCACCACCTGGGTCAGTAATATGAACATGGGCATCAACCATACCTGGACTAACAATTAATCCTTTGGCATCAATCACCTCTTTTGCCTCACCTAAGTCGTGACCAATGGCTGCAATCACACCATCTTTCACCGCTACATCTGTTTCAACTTCTCCACCATTTAAAATTACTAATCCATTTTTTATAATTACATCATATGCCATTTTACTTCCTCCTATTTTTTGTTTAAAGTTTTATATTTCATACCTAAGTAAATAACAAAGGCTAAACCACAACCAACAAAGAATGATAGATCTGTTACGACTGAAAGACTTGGAATAAATTGTCCACTAATTGAGATAACTAGGGCAATAATAGTTGCCACATAGGCCTCTTTGTTTGTTCCATGATATTGATTTTGACTATTATCAACAGAATTATCCATATATAGTTCTTCCAGATTTATTTTTTCTTTATGAACAAAGAAATATTGTGCTAACATCACACCTACAACTGGTCCAATAACAGCTCCTACCATATTAAGAAAAGCGAAAATACTTTGCTCATTTTCCATTAATTTCCAAGGCATAATAACATAACTAATTACCCCGGCAATAATAACTCCCTTTTTATAATTAATTTGTTTAGGGAATAAAGCTGATAATTGATAAGCAGCTGGTACAATATTTCCAGTTGCATTAGTTGAAATCGTTGTCATCAATAACACTAAGATACATAAAATGATTGCTGGCAAATTATCCCATTTTTGAACGATGTTAAGAACATTCCACTCATTCACGCCATAATGAATTGATCCACCAATTAAAATTGCAATACTTGAAAATGCAAAGATTATATAACCTGTAATTAAACCAATTGATTGACCAAATACTTGATCTTTCATTGTTTTAGCACTTTGTGTAAAATCAGATACACTTGATCCTGGTGCTGCCCATACAGCAATGACAGAGTTGATAACCATTAAATAAATTAATAACGTAGACTGATTTTGTATCACACCCTCAGGTCGGTAAGCTAAGATATTTCCAAAACCTCCACCAACTTTGACTGCCCAAATTGTCATTCCGATAAAAACAACATAGATAAGTGGGTTTAAAATTGCCGTAAATTTATTTAAAATTGCTCCACCACCTAATCCGATTAAAACATTAATAGCCCAAAAGACTGTAAAAGCAATTAAACCTGGTAAACTAATTCCTAAAAAACTCCAATCGCCACCCAAACCTAAAAATCCTGGCCAAATTTTTCCAATTAAAATTAATAAAGCAAGAGAGGCTGTGAAGTTTTGTAGCCCAAACCATGCAATAGCTGCAACAATCCCTCTTAAAAATCCTGGTAATTTAGCTCCTGTTTCTCCGTATGTCGATCTTAAATGCATTGAAAATGGAATACCATATTTTGCTCCTGCCTTACCGTTTAGAGTCATCATCCCAGCTACAACAATACTACTGATAATAAGTGCTACCATGATATTTAATGGGGACAAACCTAAAACTAAAAAACCACCGACAGCTGCATAGTTTGGAATATTATGTACTGAACCCATCCAAAGAGTAAAATAATTATTCCAACCCATATTTCTTTTGTCTGCTGTTTTTGGTACAAGATCTTCGTTATAGCCTCTTGTCTTAATCAGATTTACTTGTTCTTGTGTAACAGCGATACTATTATTTTGTAAATGTGTCGTGTCTTCTCTTTTCGCTTCCATATTCTCCTCCTGTAAATCACTTTGTCAGCTGCTGATAGGTTAATATTACACAAAGTATAAAGCGTTTACATTATGTTTATTGTACAAAATAAGTTGTTGTTTTGTGCATATTAGACAAACCCCTTGGTATGACTTAAATTATTAATAAAAAATAAATATATCAATCATATTATTAGACAATTATTTTTAAAATTAATACAAATTATCTAATTTTACTTTGTGAAACAAAAAAACACCTCACTTATCTTCGAATGTAGTGAAGCGTGAGATGTTTTTTTTAAATCATATCTTTAGGACTAACCCATAAATCAAAGTTACCACTTGTCGCGTAACCTAATTCTAAAACAGCTTCTTTTAATGTTTGATTATTATTAAAGGCATATTTCGCAACTTCTGCACTCTTTTCATAACCAATATGTGGACTAAGAGCTGTCACTAACATTAAAGAATCATTTAATCCTTTTTCCATAATATCCTCATTTGGATATAACCCATCTAAACATTTTTCTCTAAATGACACCATTCCAGCCTCAATTAAAGATATAGACTCTAAAAAATTACTAATAATCACAGGTTTAAATACGTTAAGTTCAAAATTACCTTGACTACTAGCTACTTGAATCGTTGTATCATTTCCCATAACTTGACAGCTCACCATCGTCAAAGCCTCGGCTTGGGTAGGATTAACTTTTCCTGGCATGATAGAGCTACCTGGCTCGTTTGATGGGATAGTAATTTCATTAAACCCAGCCCTTGGACCACTTGCTAACCAGCGAATATCATTAGCAATTTTCATTAAATCACCAGCCAAAGCTCTCAGGGCACCATGGGTAAAGCTTATGGCTGAATGACTAGTTAAGCCATAAAATTTATTTGCTTCAACTAAAAATGGTAAGCCTGTATTTTCTGAAATCTCTGTTACCATAGCTGTATCAAATGTCTTTGATGCATTAAGACCAGTACCAACAGCTGTGCCACCAATAGTCAAATATCTCAATGATTGACTGCTTTCATGAATAAATTGTTGTGATTTCTCAATCATTACTCGCCAGCCCGACACTTCCTGAGCAAAAGTTAATGGTGTTGCATCTTGTAAGTGAGTACGTCCTATTTTAAACACATCATGATACTTACTCTCTATTAAAGCTAATTGAGAAACCCATTGCGTCATCTCTGGTATCAATGACTCCGTAATTTTTTTATATGAAGCAATATGCATAGCTGTTGGAAAAGTATCATTAGAACTTTGTGACATATTCACATCATCATTAGGATGAACAGTAACGCCGTTTAATACACAAAGTCTAGCAATAACCTCATTAACATTCATATTAGTTTGGGTACCACTACCTGTTTGATAGACTCTAAGAGGAAACTCCCCATCAAACTCACCTGACAATAGCATATCACAGGCTGCGACAATAGCATCTTTTTTATCAACTGGTAGTTTTCCTTCTTTATAATTAACAAGGGCTGCTGCTCTTTTGATTTCAACCATGCCATAAATCACATCAATCGGCATTAACTTGTCACCAATCTGAAAATTATGACGACTACGTTCTGTTTGAGGTCCCCACAAGGCTTCACTTGGAATTTCCACCTCACCTAACGAGTCTTTTTCAATTCTAAACGTCATATAATAACCTTCTTCCTACACAGATTTTTTAATTGATTCATCGACATCGATTCCTTGCATTTGAGCAAGCTCACGAATAGATTTCCCAGTACTTAAACTTTCTTTCGCTAAATCTGCTGCTTTTGTATAACCAATTGTTTCAGATAAAACTGTCGCAAGATACATGCTTCTTTCTAAATTATCTTGACAACGCTCCTCATTAGCTGTGATACCAAGAACACAATTTTCTGTAAATGTTTTAATACCATTTGTTAATACGTCAAATGATTCAATCAACTTATAGAAAACAACTGGCTCAAAAGCATTTAATTCTAATTGTCCAGCTTCAGCAGCTAAACCAATTGTACTATTATTTCCCATAACAATGTAAGCACATTGAGATAATACTTCTGGAATAACTGGATTAATTTTCCCTGGCATAATAGAGGAACCATTTTGTCTAGCTGGAATGCTAATTTCCCCAATCCCAGAATTTGGCCCAGATGATAATAAGCGAATATCATTAGCAATTTTAGATAGACTAATTGCAATTGATTTTAGCGTATCTGATAACACGACGTATTGTTCAATGTGTTGTGTGCCGTCCACTAAATCATCAGCAATAACAAGTTGTTCTTTTGTAATACCGTTTAAATAAACTAGGGCTGTTTTTGATAGAGATTCGTGTGCTGTAATTCCTGTGCCAATTACAATACCACCAATATTGATCGCCTGCATTTCACGCTGAACATGGTCAAGTCTTTCAATACCACGCTTCACTACTGAGTAATAAGCATGAAACTCTTGACCAAGTGTCATAGGTACGGCATCACTTAATTGTGTTCTCCCTAATTTTAATACATAATCAAACTCCTCAGATTTTGCTAAGAAGGCTTCTTTTAATTCCACTAAAACAGCACGAAGTAAAGGAATTTTTTTCAACATCGTTAATTTCCCAGCTGTTGGATAAACATCATTAGTTGACTGACCTTTATTAACATCATCATTAGGATGAACCACTGAAAAATCACCTTTTGTACCTGACATAATTTCAATAGCTCGGTTAGTAATAACCTCATTAACATTAACATTCATATTACTACTTGTCCCCGCTCCGCCTTGAACAGGATCAACAATAAACTCTTCATGCCACTTACCATCAATAATTTCTTGAGAAGCTTGACTGATTGCCTCAAATTTCTCTTTAGGTAATAAACCAAGTTCATAATTAGCTAAAGCTAATGCTTGCTTAACTTGGGATAAGCTGATGATAAAATCAGAATCTAATTGTCGATTAGTAATCGTAAAATTATTTTTTGCACGAAGAGAATGAACTCCGTAATATTTTTCTTGTGGTACTTCTATTTCTCCAACACTATCTTTTTCTGTACGATACATAGTTTTCGTCTCCTTTAAATTACAATGCTGTCATATAATTTCGCAATTGTTCAGGTGTTAAACGTGCGTTTAGTGCAACTAATAATCGTAATCTAGCTTTTGGTCCTGTTAAACCTTTGACAAACATAACTCCCATGTTTTTTAAAGGAATGCCTCCACCAGTATAGCTATAAATATCTTCTGCTACACCATTGGCACATCTAGACACTAGGGCAACTGGAATCTTCTCTTCAAGCATCTGAGACAAACCATCTAGTACGTTAGGAGGTAAATTCCCAGCCCCTAGAGCTTCCACCACGACCCCATCCACTTTGGCTTTTGTTAAAACACGAAATAATGTATCATCCATGCCTGCATAGGCTTTAATGATTGGAATTTCTCCATCAACTGTGTCGATTGGTAAGATGACATCCTCAATAACTTCTTTTAAGAAGAATGGTCTGTTTTTTGATACTATACCAATTGGTCCAAATGTTGGTGCTCTAAAAGTGTCAACACTAGTTGTATGAGTTTTAGTGACAAATCTGGCCGCATGAATTTCATCATTCATCACAACTAAGACTCCTTTGTCTTTAGCTGAAGCGTCAGCAGCAGTAATAATTGCCTGTACATAATTATATAATCCATCAGAACCGATTTCATTACTGCTTCTCATTGCACCAGTCAAGACAACCGCTAAATCATTATTAGTTGTTAATTCAAGAAAATAAGCTGTTTCTTCAAGAGTATCTGTACCATGAGTAATCACGACACCATCATATCTCTCCTTAGTAGCTTGTTCTATACGTTTTTTCAAACGTAACATATCTTTTGGTGTAATATGAGGTGAGGGCAAGTTAAAAATCTCTTCCACATCAACATCAATCTCCTCTGGTATACCAATTAAATTTTGTGATAATGGGTGGGTATCTGATAAACTAACACCACCAGTATCACTTTCTTGGACCATTGAGATGGTTCCACCAGTATGTAAAGCTAATACTTTTTTCTTACTTTTTTCTTCATTTAACACGCTTACACACGTCCATTCTATTTATATTTTCACAAATTGTCTTGCATTATTTTAATGCTAACACCGTTAAATTATTTCTATTTTTGATTTATTTTCCTATTTAGTTAAAAATTAGCCGTCTATTTTTAACTATCCCCTTAATTTATTCGATTTAAAATAATCAAATAACAAGCATTCATCTCTAAATCAATGGATTTTTCCAGTTTTCCATCTGTAATGGATAATTCTTTCATTAAAAATTCTGGTACAACAGATTGCTGTAAATACTCTTGCATATCTGTATCAAGTTCTCTCATCCCACCTGATTTTAACCACTGATGATAGATCCCTCCATGATGGCTATCCAACAAGAAACGCTTAACTAAATAGTTACCTACCGGAAGTTGATTAAATAAGAATGTTGTTTGTCGTCTCGTCGCCTTCCAGAGATTTTCATAAGCACTATCTTTCTTGTCTAAATGATGTTCATTATAATATAGCACATAAAACGAGTTAAATTTTTTTGTCACAATGTAGTGTTCAGAGATTAACACAACCTCATCACCAATTCTGTCATAAAATACTAATAAAAAAAATAAAGGACGTTTTAGAGGTCCATGTAAAAAGATAGATAAATCACCTAATTTTTTAGAGATAGGGATACTCTTTTCACTATCTACATTTAACCAAAAACCAATCCCATCAATATGATTTGTCATCTCAATTAAAGCCTTTAACAAGATAGCAGACCGCGAGAAAGTACTTTGAGATAACTGAGTACTCTCAGCAACTAAGTGCCACTCTGATATGTAGAGTGCCGTATTCTTTTCTATATTTTTTAAATAATGCTTTAATTGGCTAATTTGTCTTTTAAACTCCTTAAATAAATGCTCTGACTGACTTTGTAAACCTAAACTTTTTTCATAAGTGATACTAATAAAATCAGGATCAACATTTAAAGGAAGCCTTAGACAGGTTAGCCAGTCATTTAAATAGTTAAAATGAAGATTGAACCCTAAATAACCAGTTGAAAAATGAGTGACTAAAAAATCAGAAGTTAGCTGATATGCTTGTCTAAAAAAAGTTTGAGATACTTTAGCACTATCACTAATGCTAAGTTCTAAATACCAACCTTCACGAAAGCTAGCCTCATATTGTACATAACCTTGAATCATTTCCTTTAAAGTATCTAATTTTAAAGACAACTCTGAAATGCCATTACTCTCATCTATCACTAAAACAAACATCGGTCTTAAATTCATCTCTCGCATAAAAGAAAAAAGACGGTGATTATTAACAAACCTATCTTTTATGATATCAAACTCTGAAATAGTCTCAGTACAAAAATCATAAAATCGACAAATATCAAAAGGTATTTTCTCTTGAATCATTCTCACTTGCTGCCTAACACTTTCCTTTAATCCATTGTTAGCATGACCTAGATTAATTATTTTTTGAGGTTTATTCAAGTTAGCAAAAGGAGGTATTGATAAATCCAGCTCAATCTCTTCTACAGATAATCCCTTGGCCTGTTTAATATTTTGCGTTAACATAAATTGAGCGATAACTTGAATAGATTCTTGATGGCTTAAGTAACGATAATCCTCAGATGTCTGCTGTAAAGTAAGCTCTTCTTGTTTTGGTATATAGTGTTTACGATACTCATGAGGTGTCACACCATATTGCTTTTTAAAAACTGCTGTAAAGCTTTTAGGATTTGGAAAGCCATTATTTAAAGCAATCGACAAAGTAGGTTCAGTTGAATTTCTTAACTCACTAACTGCTGCCTTAAGTCTAATAGAGGAAAGATAATCAGAAAAAGTCACACCCATCTCATCTTTAAATAGTTTTGATAAATAAGCTTCTGAAACGAACTTTTCCTTGGCAAAATCTCCTAAAGATAACTTTGTTGTATAATTAACTTTAGCATAATCAAGCATATCAATAATTAAAGGGTGAATTTTTTGTTTATCAAGTGAAGCTAATTCTTGATATTGAGTAAATAAAAACATTCCTTCTACTTTATCTAACAAATCAGACACTAAAAGTAAATCAGAAAAGGATCTGTCTTTAGAAGCCTTAGTTAATCTTTCCAAAGTCAGTCTAAAAATAGATTCTATCAGTTTTTCTCGTCCATTCGATTGATAAACATCAATCTTTGAAGAAGGAAACACCGGCCTCCAATTTTGATTGATTAAAGATTCTATTTCTGGCAAATGAAATATAAGACGTAATATGATCACTTCTTTATTGTAACTATCACTAATTAATTGGCCCTTTTGATTCGGCCCAATAAAGATAAAATCTTTTTTATGCAAAGATAACTGTTGTTCTTGGTTTAAAAAATGACATTTGCCTTTTAACAGGTAAACTAAACTTAACTCATTAGGGGTGTTCATTTCATTTAAAGATGATTCTAATTGAATAATATCAATTGTTATAGCTTGATTTTTTTGCATGCAATCCCCTCTTCATTTGTTCTCACTATTATTATACTCACTCAAACTCATCTAGCCAACACTTTCTATATTGACTCATAATTTAATAAGTGATATACTTCACTGGTAATAGACATATAGGGGAGGTCTTTGACCTGAGAGTAAGCCATGTGCTTTGACCCTTTGAACCTGTCGGTTAGTACCGTCGTAGGGAGTCTTATGAATCGTACTTACGAGGAATGGCTTCTAGCTATTCCTCTTTTTTATTTTAGGAGGTGATGAGATGTATAAAAAATGGATTTATCCCATTTTAAGTTTTGTTGTTCTAATTATTCTTTGGGAAATTCTAACGATTCTTTATCAAGTACCTATTTATGTACTACCTAGACCGAGTCAAATCGGGGCAGCTCTTTTTACTGATTGGCATAACCTTTTCAAGCACTCTTTAACGACACTATTAGAAGCAGTGATTGGTCTAATTTTAGCTGCTATTCTGGCTTTTTTTATTGCGATTTTAATGGATTTATCTAAAGGGCTTAAACTTGCCTTTTACCCGCACTTAGTCGTGAGCCAGACTATACCTGTTTTAGTTTTAGGTCCTATCTTCACTATCTGGTTTGGCTTTGGTATTACACCTAAAATTATGATGGTTATTCTAATGTGTTTTTTCCCAATAGTTGTAGCCTTTGTTGATGGTTTAGCACAAGTAGATATTAAAAAAATAACCTTACTAGAAACATACGGTGCTTCTAAAAAACAAATTTACACGACACTTAAATTTCCAGAAGCTATGCCTTCTTTCTTTTCAGGTTTAAAAATAGCAGCAACATATTGTGTTAGTGGTGCTATTGTTGGTGAATGGTTAAGCGCTTCATCAGGTTTAGGGTATTACATGATTCGTGCAAAGAATAGTTTTTTATTAGATAAAGTATTTGCATCAATCATCTGTATCATTTTATTAAGTTTAGCATTAAATGCCATTGTATCATTGATTCAAAAACAACTCATTAAGAAAAGGATGATTAGACGTGTTTAACAAGAAAAAAGGATTATTTATTGGTTTAAGTATTGGATTAATTGGCTTGGCAGGTTGTAGTAGTGAGTCTGCCAAAGATAAAACTGATGAAAACAAAGATAAATTAAAAGATGTAACACTTGTTTTAGATTATATTCCAAATACCAATCACACTGGAATATATGTAGCAAAAGATAAAGGTTATTACAAAGAACAAGGTATTGATTTAACGATTGTAGAGCCTGGTGATGATAATACTAGTCTGACACTTCTAGGAGGTAAAAAAGGAGAGTTTGCCATTAGCTATCAAGAAGACCTGACTTACTCAGCAGCTAGTGCTCAACCAATTCCAACTAAAGCAATTGCTGCTATTATGGAACATAATACTTCTGGCTTTGTCAGTACTGCCGATAAAAAAATCTCTTCTCCTAAAGATTTTGAAGGTAAAACTTATGCCGGTTGGCAATCTGCTGCAGAAGAGGCTGTTTTAAAAGCCGTTATGGAAAAAGCTAATGCCGATTCTTCAAAATTGATGATTGTTGGTGATCCTGGTGGCGGACCAAGTGATTTAGAAAAGAATGTTGATTTAAAATGGTATTTTGAAGGATGGGACTTAACGAAAGCTAAGATGGATGGTTATGATTTAAATTATATGCCTCTTCGTGAATTAGATGAAAGACTGGACTACTATACACCTATTATTGTGGCTCGTGATGATGTTATGGAAAACGATCCAACTTTAGTCGAACACTTTTTAAAAGCAACCAAACATGGCTATCTTGATGCTATAGACAACCCTGAGGAAAGTGCTGAGATTCTACATCAAGCTGCTCCTGACCAAGATATAGAGTTTTTGAAAAAATCTCAAGAATTTGTATCTAAAAACTATACTAGTGACCCTCAAAAATGGGGAATCATGAAGGAAGATGTTTGGAATAACTATACTGAATTTATGTTAGAAAATAAATTGATTGATAAAGATATCCCAGCTAGTGACATGTTTACAAATGCATTCATTGAAAAGGTTGATTAAACATGACTGACATTTTTATTAAAAATCTTGGTTTAAGTTTTGAAGGAAAAAAAACGTTTGAACAATTAAATTTGAAAATTGAAAAAGGAGAGTTTATTTCTATACTTGGCCCAAGTGGTTGTGGTAAATCTTCTTTGTTAAATATTTTAGCTGGAAGTCTAAAAGCTGATACTGGTGAAGTATTAGTCGGGGATACAGTTATCTCTGGTTTTAATGAGCATTTTGCATATATGCCACAAGAAGACTTACTCTTAGATTGGAAAAATGTTGAAGATAATATCACTTTGTATCAACGTTTACATAAACAAGTGATCAATCAAGATAAATTGAGTGAATATATCAAAAAATTTGGCTTACATGAAGTAAGGCATCAATACCCTGAAACATTGTCAGGAGGTATGAAACAGCGTGTTGCTCTCCTTCGCACCGTTTTTGTTGATAGAGATATTTTATTACTTGATGAACCCTTTGGTGCTTTGGATGTTTTTACAAGACAACATCTTCAAGATTGGTTAAAAAATTTGACGAATATATTAAATAAAACCATCATCTTAGTCACTCATGATATTGATGAGGCCTTATATTTATCAGATAGAGTCATTATTATGGGAGGCTCACCTGCTTCTCTTATTGAAGAAATCGATTTAAGTACTACCAAAAGAAGTAGACAGTGGTTAAGTGAACAAGGTCAAACACGCCAACATATCTATGAATTATTAAGTCAAAAAATTAGACATTAAAAGGAGATGTTTATGTGAGTGATTTTCTATGTGATGCCCATTGTCATATTGATTTAGATAAGCAGCTACTTGATTTACTTATTAAATACAACATACCTGCAACAATTAACTGTCAAAGCCGCAAAGAATGGCATGATTATTCTCCTTTAACTAAATCACATCCCTTTTTAAACATTAGCTTTGGTATTCACCCTTGGGATG
Source organism: Vagococcus jeotgali (assembly GCF_035918315.1). Taxonomy (NCBI): domain Bacteria; kingdom Bacillati; phylum Bacillota; class Bacilli; order Lactobacillales; family Enterococcaceae; genus Vagococcus; species Vagococcus jeotgali. Next base: position 1,233,270 of record NZ_CP142146.1, read on the forward strand.
TTGATTTCCAGGAAATAGAAAATAATTTGGATATCTTCCAGCAAACACCTATCATTGGAGAAATTGGTTTAGATAGTGTTTGGACAACAAACGACATACTTCTACAAAAAAAGATGTTTATCAAACAACTATCTTTAGCTACTGATATGAAAAAACCTGTTATTTTACATACTAAAGGAATGGAAAAAGAAATAGCAGATATCATTTCTTATTTTCCAAATCGCTATTTAGTTCACTGGTACTCAAGTCAAGAACATTTGAAAGAGTACATTAAGCAAGATTGTTATTTCACAGTAGGCCCTTCTTTACTGACAGATGATGCTGTCAAACAAGTCCTAACTACTGTGCCAAAAGATAGGCTACTCATTGAATCAGATGGACTAGATGCTCTTGCGTGGGCATTAGATAAAGATATAGAAAGTGTTGATTACTTAGATTCACAAAAGAACTTAATGGTGCAATGTGCTAAGGTTCTTGATATGCCTCTTAATGAATTTAGGGATCTCCTTCAAAAAAACTACTTACGATGGATCAATTAGTGTTAGTAAAACTTAGTCAAGGTAAAACAAAAGTCTACTCTAGTTGCTTGGAGTAGACTTTTATTTTATTAATAATTGTTCAATTTTTTTCCTAATTGATATCAGAATAACTAAAACTATCGTAAAAATAATGCCAAAAGCAATAAAGGGTAGTCTTAAATCACTTGATCCAAGTAATTTAGAGGCCCAGTTCATACACATCGGAGCCAAAAAAACGCCAAAATTACAACCAACAAACACATAAGATGTTGCTTTGTTCGGCTCTATTCCCCTACCTAATTCTTCAATGTGGTTAAAAATAAAGGGAATTACCCAAGCGATTGGTATACTAGATAAAAACAAACCAATAGTAAGCAACCAAAATGATTGGGTTGAAAATCCAATGAGAAAATCTGATAGAATATTAAATCCAATGCCTAAAAATACAATCCCAAAAGATACTTTTGAGACAATTTTTTCAAATAATATACCTGCTACAATACCTAATATAGGCATTAAAGCTAAATATGCACTAGCATTCACTTCTTGTCCTGCTAACTCGATAGCAAGTGTTGGAAATCTCACACCAATTGCAATCGCATTCATTAATAAGCTAGCAACTATTAAAATTGTTAACAGTAATACCCAAGAAAAAGAACCACCTTTATCTACAGTTTTCACTTTAGCTTTTGCTTCAATATTTGGAACATACAAATAAAATAATATAGCTATAGGAATCGCTAATAAATATATTAAGTATGAGTCCATCCAGTTTCTCATCAACAATAGACCTGCTACAAAAGTCAATATCATTTGGCCTATACTTTCTGTAGCATTTCTAAAACCAAGTAATGTCGACCTTTCTTTTCCTGTAAATAAACCATTAATAAAACTAACAGATAAAGCATTATACATTCCCAAACCTGCACCTAATAAAAGCCTACCAAAAACAATTAGACCATAACTATTTGGCGTCAACCACGGTAGAACACCACCAATTGATGCCATGATTAAACCAATAATAACTACTTGCTTCATTCCAATTTTTTTTGTTAGATAATTCGACAGTAAAATGAAAATAACAACAGTAAAACTTGGTAACGTTCCCAATAATTCACTTTGAGTTTGGCTTAAATTAAAATGATCTTTAATAAATGGGAGTGTACCATTAATAGTTACCCCACTAGTTAAAATAAATGAAACAGACAACACTGCAAATGGTGTGAATTTATTTTTCTCTACATTTGGCATACAGTCAACTCCTATATATTAAACTCGAACAACCCAATCATACCATTATTTATCGAAAAATAGATACCCATAGACTAAGTTTACCTTATTTTCAAATTTTATCTAAAACTTCATTAATTTTTTCAAGATTAGGCTTTTCTTTAGTTTTCATTTTGATATACTAGTAGCATATGTCTTTACAATTAAGGAGAATTCTCCATGAGAAAAAAATTACAATTTATTGATTTTAAAATATTAATACCATACATCGTTTTAAATATAATCGGCATGATTATGATTTTTAGTGCTAGTTCATACAATCTAGATCAGTTAGGAAAAAGTCCTTTTTCTATAGCCTTGAGGCAAGCAGCCTTTTTTATTATTTCCTTGCTCATTATTTTACTCATTTATAAAACGAAAATGCGGGTTTACCAAACAGCTGTGTTTCAACAAATTATGGTAGGAATTACCTATGTTTTACTTATTAGTACTAGTATTTTAGGTCTAGGTAGTACCATCGGAGGTGCTCAGAGGTGGATTAACATTGGTGGGTTTACTTTTCAACCTTCTGAATTTGTTATTATTACAACAATTTTATATACTGCCTATATTTTATCCAGGCGGCAAAAAACAATTAACACACATTTTTGGAAATCTATTTTAATACCTGTCATCATTGTTGGATCGATGATTCTATTAATTATGATTCAACCAAATGTGGGTGGGGCTGCTATCATTTCACTTTTATTTTTAATATTGTTACTTGCTAGTGGTATTCCAGCTGCTTATACTTTCATTAGTTTTGGTGGTATTTTACTCTTTACTGGACTGGCCTGGTTGATTGTAATGTTTAAAGGAGGCATGTTGATTCCTGAGCGTTTCTCTCATGTTTACGACCGATTTGCTGTTGTGGCCGATCCTTTCGCTGATAAACATGACAACGGCTTTCAACTCGTTAATTCTTACTTTGCTATCTATAATGGTAGTTGGTTTGGTCAAGGTTTAGGTAAGAGTATCCAAAAGAAAGGTTTCTTGCCCGTTGCAGAAACTGACTTTATCTTCTCGATCACCATTGAAGAACTTGGATTGATTATGGCACTAATTATATTAGGGATTTTATTCTTTATGATTATTCATATTTTAAAAGTTGGAATTAAATCAACGAGTGCCTTTAATTCATTAGTTTGTATTGGTGTTGCCTCAGCTATTATGCTTCAACTATTCATCAACCTAGGTGGTATTTTAAGTATTATTCCTATGACAGGTGTTCCCTTTCCATTCTTAAGTTATGGTGGATCAAACTTGATTACCATGTCAATCCTAGTTGGTCTAGCACTTAACATTAGTGCTGAAGAGAGAAGGATTAGTCAACAGTTCTTTTTACCTGAATACACACCTCATAAATAGAGCTTCGGCTCTTTTTTTATTTTCAGCTTGCTATGGTACGCGTTTCATCATATATGATGGCTTTAATAAGAAAAGGAGCTGTTATAAATGTATGGCATTGTAGAATTTAATCACCAAGATACACTAACATTTTTCTTTGTGACAATTAATTTGTCAGAAAATATTTTATACCTTGAAGACCGAGCAGGGGGCAAAAAACCTTTTAATAAGGTCATTCCTGTAGTTGATATCAAAGAGGTAACCCAATTAAATGACAAAAGTATTCAAGGAATTTACTTTAATTATCAAGGAGATGGCTACCGCTTTGTAGAATATGGTAACCATACGATTTCAATTTTTAGTCGCTTATTGGCTCAACAATATTTTTTAGTTGCATAAAAAGGAAAGAGGAAAGTTATGAGTATTCGAAAAATTGCTGAATTAGCAGATGTTTCCATTACAACTGTATCTAGAGTCATTAACGAGCACCCTTATGTTAGTGATGCTAAAAGACAGCGAGTATTAGATGCTATGGAAAAAATTAATTATGTTCCTAATAGGCATGCTATTAATTTAAGTAATGGCCATAGTGAAACTATTGGATTACTAGTGCCTTACTCTAGAAATTCTTGTTATGAGCAGTTAATCGAAGGCGCACTTGAAGAAGCTTCCATAAAGGGAAAGCAAGTTATGATCTTACCCACTTATTTTGATGAGAATAAAGAAAAAGATTACTATACTTTTCTGCGTGACAAAACGCTTGATGGGATGATTATTACCTCACGTACACAAGATAGTCAGTTTTTAAATGATTTACAAAAATATGGGCCAATTGTCACTACTGAATTGACATCACAAAAAAGTGTTCCATCAGTATATCCAGATAGACAAAAAATTTATCAAGACGTATTTGATTTCTTTTTCTAAATTGCAACATTAAGTTAGCCACTCTGGTAAAAATATCTAAATATCAGTGTTATTTTATTGAACCCCTTACTTACCAACATGTTTTGATCTTTAGATTTTGAATTTCTTCTAAAAATAATGTTGCTGGTTGTCTATAGTCTAAAATTTTACGCGGCAAAAGATTAACTTTTTCAGTAGCCAGTTGTATGAACTGCTTTGAGTAGTGACAGATAGGCGTTCCTTTCGGAACAAATTGCCGTAATAAACCATTATGTCTTTCGTTTGTTCCTCGTTCCCAAGATGAATAAGGGTGAGCAAAGTAGATATCAGTCATTTGTTGCAGAGTATCATCAAGTGAGCTAAATTCACTGCCATTATCAGCAGTAATCGATTGAAATATGCTACTAAATCGGGCTCTTCCAAACTCATATTTTAACTGTTTAATAGCGTAACTAACAGACTCTTCAGTATGATCATCTAGAACAACAGTAATCATGTAGCGAGTTTTTCTTTCAACAAGTGTAAGTAGAGCATTATCATCTTTAGATTTTGAACCAATGACACTGTCTATTTCCCAATGACCAAACTCTTGTCTAGAATCAATTTTGCTAGGTCGTTCATCAATTGATTTTCCAAGAGCTTTTTTATGCTGACGACTTCTTTTCTTTTTAGGTGATAGTCTAACTTTCATCTTGAGATGATGATTTCTGACCGGTAAAAATCCTTTATCAATATAATTATAAAGTGTCTTAGTAGAAACAATAGGTTTATCCCAAGTCCCTAAAGACTTGATAAAACCAACAATTGCATCTGGTGACCAATTAAAGTCTATCATTTGTTTACAGGCATAATTAATAAAATCAACAGCACTAACTAGCTTAGATTTCGAACCACAGCGTTTCCTGTTTTCTATGTATTTAGCTTGCCCCGTATCAGCAAAATAGAGTTGTTTAGCTTTCTTATTTTCTTTGATTTGCGTGGTCGTTCCTCGTTTGAGCTCATTATTTATCGTTTGATGGTGTCGACCTAATCGTCTACCAATTTCTCTATTAGAGTCTCCCATATTATGCCAAACTTCAATAAGCTGCCTTTCCTTTAAGGAAAGATGTTTATAACTAGATGTCTTTGTGTTATTCTTAATTTTCACCATGATAAAAATTCCTTTCGTTGTTGGGTAGTTACTTCAATGATACACGAATTTTTACCATGGTGTTTTTTTATTATTTTAGAGTGGCTAACTTGATTTTACAACTAAGCTTTGATTTCTTTTCATCAACCTATCCTGATTTACCACTCTATCTAACAACCCAACGTTCACCAAAAACAAGTAAAAGTAGCTTTTTGAAACAAGAATTTATGATTGCCCATTACCCACACCAAGACAAAGAAAAATTTTTAATACCAAATATTACTAATTTTCAAGATGGGCTTAAGGTTGGTGAGGCGTTATTCAAAAAAGTAAAAACTCCCTTCTGTATTTATGCAAATGGTGATGACATAGCTGCTGGTATCATTAAAGTAGCAAAACATAACCAAAAAGTTCTTCATCGTGATTTTTTTATCCTCGGTGAAGATAACTTAGCCTATAGTGACTTACTAAATTTTAATACCGTTGACTTTCATTTAAAAACTGTAGCCAAACAAGCTGTTAATTTATTATTATCAGAAAAACAAGGGCAAACCTCGGGTCTATAATAAATCGTGTTGATGGATAGTTTCCATTAATACGATTTTTTGTTTTTAAATATTTCATTTGTCAAATTAAGCTAGACAAAATGTCATTGTCTACATAGCTCAAAAATACTTCTAATGGTGTTTTATAGTTTAATGATTTTCTAGGAATATTATTTCTTTTGGATGCAACAGATTGAATGAAAGATTCATCAACTTCGTTGAAATCCATTTTCTTAGGCAATCCATCCTTACGCAATAGCCCATTAGAATTTTCATTTAAACCTCGTTGTGAAGGTGTACCAGGGTCAGCAAAGTAGATATCAATATCATTTAAGTTACTGATAGATTTCCAGTTAGAAAATTCTTTGCCACAATCAAATGTGATAGATTTAAACAAGTGATTAGGGCATTTTTTTAACCATTCATTTAAGCTATTCTCAATATCTATAGCGTGTCTCCCTGTTGGCTTTAAGGTAATAATAACTTTTGATAACCTTTCAACTAATGTAATAACAGCACTTTTATGATTTTTCCCAACAATAGTGTCACCTTCTAGGTGACCAAATTCACTTTGAAACTCGTTATGCTCAGCGTCTCTCTGATGAATGGTTCGTTTAAATGCTTGTTTACCTCGTTTTTCTTTATGCCCATTAGGTTTTCTTTTACCTTTCATTGGTAAAGTTGTGGAATCAAAAGATTCACGCGAGAACAATCTATAAAGTGTCCGAACAGAACAAGAAATAGAAATCTCAGCACGACCGATAATCACGTCAGGAGTCCATCCTTGAGCCACTTTGTTTTGAATATATTTTGTTTCATTATCAGGTAAAGAAATAGGACGCCTTCCACATTTCTTTTTATTTTTTTTGTATCTTTGATAGTAATCTAGAATAGATAATCCCTCATTTAAAGCGTTGTAAACATTATAAATAGTTTGTCTTGATCTTTTTAAAGTATCAGCAACATGTTTAACTTTTTTAGCTTGGTGATAATAAGATTCTATTAAAACAAGCTCGTCTGTAGTAAGATGTATATAGGTCATTTGTGATCACTCTCCTTGTTTTCTTTCGTCGGAAATGCAATTTGGACAATTTGAGTGTATCACAAATGATTTTTTTATTTGTCTAGCTTAATTTTACAATCGGCGTAACCATTCTTTTCTAGTCTTAGCATAGTCTATCTCATCTAGATTTTCATGATCGATACTTTTTAAATATTCTAAGAACATTTTTGTTGCTATTTGATCTAATTTTTTTTCTATTTCTTACTTTATATTGGTGCAAAATGTCGTCAATACCCTTGAGTTCTCCAATTTCAAAGTAACCTTTTCTACCAACTGGTTTTGTTTCATCTGATCCATATAAAACATAAGTATACTTTTTATCTAATTTAGCAGCAACATGGTCTGGATTGTTTAGTGAGTTTCCTAATTTGACTCTTTTAGCTTCTTCTTTAGGAATAACCCCCTCAAATTCTTTTAATTCAACCATCTTTTCAACATAAATCTTTCTCAAAAAATCCTCCTTCTTCCCCATTTTTTTACCCCTATATAATATATAGTTGGTGTAAAAAAATGGGGGAAATTTATAAATATTAATTCGCCAAAGGAGCGAAGCGATCTTTGGATGAATTGTCATGGTGTGGGGCGACAGTATCCCACTAGCAATCGTTAACAGGCTGAGAGCCTGTTAACGATTGCGTATACTCTTTTGATCTTTTACTTTTCAAACGCTGATACATCTATCACGTTGTTACCTACAAATACTTTCTTTGCTCTATTAGCTATTGTTTTTGTTGTGACAAAGTCAATTGTGCCACCTACACCAGCACCAACTACTGGTACGATTTTTGTCAGATTAACTGTTCCTTTTGTTCCAGCTTTCGTGATGAAACGATAACCAATTTTTTGATTAATTACTGTCAAAGCTTTACCTGGAATCTTGTTCACAGCACTTAAAGTGACTTTATTCGCTGTTTGAACTCCTGCTTGTTTCAGAGCATCTGTCATCGCTTTTTTCACCATACACCCATATACAAATGTCTGAACCTCATCATCATTCAAGTCATATCCTCTAATGATAGCAATAGCAGCAATCATTCTCATTTGAACATACAACACAGATGTGATATTGGCAGGTAACGTCACAGGCATTGTGATGAATCCACCAAAACTTGTGACAAAACCATTCAATGTATTCTTACTTAATTGATTTTGAATCAACTTATCTATCGCTTTATCTGTATAGCCATATTTTTTTGTATAGTCATTAGTCAGTTCTTGCACAGGTTTAGATACCTTCGGCACACCATTTAAACATCTCTCATACAAAGTATCTAAAATCACAACACCTTTATTTTTTTCAGTGCTTTCCATCTTACAACTCCCTATATCTATTTAACTCAACCCACTTGCCATCAATTCAGCTTGCTCTACAATCCGCTCTACAGCCATTTTTTGTAAATCAGGTGGATAGCCGTATTTCTTCAATAATCGTCTCACAGCAACTCTCATTTGTGCTCTTGTACTATCTTTGACATTCCAGTCTACACTCATATTTTCTTTAATGGTCTTAGTCAGTTCATGAGCAATCGCTTTTAATTCATCGTCACCTAGAACTTCTTTTGCTGTTTTATGATCTGCTAGTGCATCATAAAAAGCCATCTCATCTCGGTTAAGTCCTAAATCTTCCCCACGTTTCATAGCATCATTCATCTCTTTAGCCATCTCAATCAGTTCCTCGATAACTTTAGAGGTTTCAATGGTTCGTTTGTTGTATTTATTAATAGACGCATCTAACATCTCACTGAATTTCTTAGATTGCATCAAATTAGTTCGTTGGATAGATTTTACCTTCCCCCGAAGCAAGCGATCAAGTAATACTACTGCCACATTTTTTTGTGGTAAAGCTCTTACTTCAGCTAAAAATTCATCTGATAAAATAGATAAGTCAGGTTTTTCTAATCCCAAAGATTCATAAATATCAACAACTTCACGTTCAGCTACAACTGATTTAGAAATCAATTGTTTTAGTTGCTCATCTACTTGTTTCTGTGTTGGTTTGTCTCCTGTAATATCAAGTTTCATCAAGGCCACTTTAACTGCTTTAAAAAAAGCTATCTCAGCATTAATTTCCTGTGCTTCTTCTTCTGTGGCACATAGCGCATATGCTTTAGAAATCTCTGTCACCAAGTCTTTATAACGTTTAGTTTCTGTTTTCCCTAAACTTAAAATATAATCCATGGTATTGTTTAATGTTTTCATCTTAACTGATGCTTTATCACTGTTAAAATCGTCATAATCAATCCCGTAAAGTAACTCAGTAATTAAATCATATTTTTCCATCATGACATTCACTGCTTCAGCCACATCTACCCCAGCCTGCTCTTGATCACTTGGTGTGTATTCTTGCAAAGCTTCCTTTAGTGAATCAGCAATACCGATATAATCAACAATCAAGCCGCCTTCTTTGTCTTTAAAAACTCGGTTTACTCGTGCAATAGCTTGCATTAAGTTATGCCCTTGCATTGGTTTATCAATATACATCGTGTTCATAGCAGGCACATCAAAACCTGTTAGCCACATATCACGGACAATGACAATCTGAAGTGGGTCATCATTATCTTTCATTCGACTTGCTAATTTTTCACGTCTAGCCTTATTTCCGATGAAAGGTTGCCAACTTTCAGGGTCACTTGATGAGCCTGTCATAACGATTTTAATTTTTCCTTTATCATCATCATCAGAATGCCACTCAGGACGTAGCTTAATAATTTCTTTATATAAATCGATAGCAATCCGTCTAGACATAGACACAATCATGGACTTACCAAATGACGCTTCTTGACGTGTTTCAAAATGACTAACAAAATCCCTAGCTAAAGTTTCTAAACGGGACTGAGAACCTGAGACAGCCTCTAATCTTGTCCACTTACTTTTTGCTTTTGAAACCACGTACTCTTCTTGATCTTCCATAATCTCTGAAACTTGTTCATCTAGTTTTAGGTTTTCAGGTAACTCTAGAGGGATAATCCGACTTTCATAAAATATTTTAACAGTTGAACCATCTTGAACAGCTTGTGTCATATCATAAACATCCACATAATCACCAAATACTGCTCGAGTCGATTTATCTGTACTGGTAATTGGTGTCCCAGTAAATCCAATATATGACGCGTTAGGCAAAGCATCTCTTAAATATTTTGCATAGCCATACTTCATGACAAAATCCTCGTTACCTTGTTGGGCTAATTTCCCTGAAAAACCATACTGACTTCGATGTGCTTCATCTGCCATCACAATCACATTACGGCGATCAGTCAAGGTGCCCATAGTTGTCCCTTCATCAGCAGAGAATTTTTGCATCGTAGTAAACACAATTCCCCCTGCTTGAACAGATAAGAGTTTTTTCAAATCTTCTCGGTTTTCAGCTTGCTTAGGTGTCTGTCTAAGTAAACTATATGACTCACTGAAGGTTAAAAATAGCTGATCATCTAAATCATTTCTATCAGTTAACACCACTATAGTTGGGTTATTTAATTGCTGAATCAACTTACCCGAGTAAAATACCATAGACAAACTCTTACCTGACCCTTGAGTATGCCATACAACGCCAATCTTTTGATCCCCGTCAACTTCTGTCGCACGTATCGTTTCAGTCACTGCACGATTTACAGCATGATACTGATGATAAGCAGCTAGTATTTTAATAATATGTCTACCATCATCTTTAAATAAGATAAAACTTCGTATTAAATCTAAAAAAACACTTAGTTTTAACATCCCTTTAATCATGACTTCTAATTGTGTGTGACTAGTGCTTGTTTCCTTATGCCCATCAATCGTTCGCCAGACCATAAACCTCTCTTCATTACTTGAGATGGTTCCAACTTTTGCATTAAACCCGTCACTAATAATCATCATTTCATTAAACTTAAATAGATTGGAAATACTTGATTTATAAGTTTGAAGCTGATTAAATGCATCACTGGTCCCGACATTTTCATTAGTGGCATTCTTTAACTCCATCACGACTAGAGGAAGGCCATTCACAAATAAAATAATATCAGGTCGTTTCTCAGTCTCCCCTTCTCTGATAACAAACTGATTAACTGCTAAAAACTCATTATTTTCAGGGTGATTAAAATCAAATAACCAAACTTTTTTCGTGGTATTTCTATTTCCCTCACGAGTTTCCACATCAACACCATCTGTCACAAGCTGGTGAAATGAACGATTCATCGTCATTAAATCAGGGTGAGATAACCTTGAAACTTGACGAATAGCATCATCAATCACTTCTAAAGAGACATCTTGATTAATTTTAATTAAAGCATTTTTTAGCGACTCAACTAACACCACATCTGAATAGCTATCTCTTAATGACAAGACTTGCTCAGGATCAAACTGATTACCTGATACAACAGTGTATCCCACCTCTTCAAGCCACTCTAAAGCTGTTTCTTCTAGCTCTGCTTCTGTGAAACGAAAATCTGACATGATGACACCTCCAATTTTAAATATTACTCATCATAGTTAAAACCTCAAACATTTCTTTAAAGGAATGCTGAATGTCAGATAGATTATATTCATTTGTGGAATCGACTGACTTTATAGAATCATAAATAGTAGTTAATTTTCCCACTGCATCTATTTCTGTTCTGTGTCCATCCCAAATAATAATATAGTCATGATCTTCTTTTCTAAATTCATAGAAATCTATCAAACCATTCATTCCCTGACCACCAATAAACATCTTATATTCTTCACCACTATGTATTCTTAGTCCTATTGAATACAACAACATCAAATATTTCACAGTAGGATCTACCTTGTAGTAATCATTATTATTTCTTTTTAGATAGGGTATAATATTATCAAATAAAATAAAAAAACGATTAATATCTCTCATAGAAAAATTAAAATATTCAATTACAATTAATGCTTCTTTGTATCTAACATCATTATGAGTCATTTTATTCCCTATTTTATTTTGAGCATATATTTTCCTATCTATCTTAGGTAATGTAAATTCGAAATCAAAAAAACGATTCAAGTATTTATATCCATCAAAATTATTGCCATATTCATGCTTTACTGTTTCTGATAATTCTTTCTTATTACTCCCAAATAAAAAAACAATCTGATCATTAATAAAGAAGTGTTTTACAACTTCTAAAAGTTTTACAGCATAACTTGGTTTGCACCTATCTAATTCATCTATAATTATTAGTATTTTTTCATTTGAATCACCCAGAAGCCCTTCTAATAACTCGTTAATGGCTTCTCTTTTCTTTTCAATTGAAGTTATTTTGGGAATAGGGTCCTCATCATTTGAAACCAAATCCTTTATTTCGATTGAACCATTAGTTATTATTTTAACCATTGTATTAGCAGATAATATTCCAATCTTTTTAAGTGTCTTAGTAATTACCTTAACCATTTCTCCTTGTATCTTTTCATTATCTTCAATGCTTGCCATTTTCATCAACAAACTATAGATCAATGATTCTAATGGATTATCATATAAATCATGTTCCCATGCATTAAAATAAAATACATTATACTTAGATTTAAATGAATTAATAACTTTTTTATCTAAATTTACAATATTTTCATTAATTTCATTTATATTACCTAAGTATTCCAGTTGTTTTAGAAAAACCGTCTTACCTGTTCCCCAACCATCATCAAGGTTTAGCACCATTTGACTATTAAGATTATCTAAAAATCTCATCATTACCTCTAAATTTTTATTTCGATTCAAAGAATCAATACTTAACAACCTTTTTATCTCATCTACGTTGTATTCAATATCTAGTCTTTGCAATATTTATACCTCCAATTCACCAGATAGTAGTTTCGGAATTAGTGCATCTCTCAACGATTCTAGTGCTAATACTTCTAATGCAAGTGTATTAATATTTGAAAACAAATCCACTACTATTAATTGAAATTTTTCAAATTCTTCTTTTTGAGGTAATATTATTGGAAATTCTTTTAGTATATCAGTTTTTAAATTTCTAAATACACTTCCGTTGCTCAATGAAAGGATATCTTTTTTATACTCTATTAAGAATAAGTATAGAAACTCTTTTGACAATTCATTAAAACTATCAAATATCAACCAACCATCATGAACAGAAGATAGCATTTTAACTATTTTAGGAATACCAGGTGTTGCACTATTAGACAAAATTAATGTATCACTTTCTACTGTTCTGCTTTTTGAAACGCCTTCTTCTTTTATAAATTCTTTCGTACCATAAATATAAGGAGAAAAAGTTGCATTTGCGTCTGATATTTTTATCCAAGGTCTTCCTTCATTATGAATAAAATCTTTTATTGGGCGAGGAGATGCACCTCTAGTAATTGTTACTATCGACTTTATTCTTTTTATCTCCCACCCCTCAGGTATCTCTCCCAACTCACTATCAACCATCTTTCCACCACTTGATTTATATGGATTTCCATTCTCATCAGGAAATTCAAAATCAACAAACCATCTCTTAAATAAAGCCGATGCCATCTCTTCTAACGTATCAATCATTTGATTGTTTAGTTCTATTTTTGAATCCAAGGAAGATAATATTGTCACTACGTTTTTTTGATAAAGTAAATCAGGAACTAGCATTGCCATTTTTTCTACTTTACTTTTATTCAATTCTACTTGGCCTGTTGAACCTGCTAAAAGAGAATTATTTATATAATTTTGAAATCTCTTATCAGAAATTTGATAATATAAGTATTCACTGATTAATTTAGAATCATCTGTTCTAACTATAGTGACATGCGAATCCGCAAACATTCTCTGTTCAACATTTTTAAAATAATATGCTCTACCAACTGTTCCAACACCTGTTGAATTTATCACGACATCTTGTTTTTTAATATAATGTCTTTCAGGTACTGCAATTTCAGGATTATGATATTTCAAATATTTTCTTTCAAGGTAATTCCAACGAACAGATTTTTGGTTAAGAACTAGAATATCACTTTTCTCTACATATTTTGGCTGCTTACCTCTAGAAATGTATGTAGTCAGTTCGTTTAAATCTCTATTTTTCCAGCTATTTGGAGTATTTTTATTTATTAAAGGACTATATCTCATACCCTATACCTCCTAGGGCTTTTCTAATTTCATCTTCCAATTCATGTGATTTAGCAAATTGCTCTGAAAGAGTCATTGTTAAGCGTGACATTTTCTCTTCAAATGGCTCACTATCTTCTTCTTCTTCAGCAAGTCCTACGTAACGTCCTGGTGTTAAAATGTACTCTTGTTTTGCTACATCTTCTGTTGTACTTGAGTGACAAAAGCCTGCTACGTCCTCGTAAGCTTCCTCATTTGTCCCTTTCCAAGCATGATAAGTATCAGCAATTTTTTTTATGTCATCAGCACTAAATTCTTTCGTTGTTCTATCTGCCATAAAACCTTCATTTCTAGCATCAATAAATAAAATCTCATGTTGGTGATCTCGTTCATTTTTTTTAGTTTTAGATTTTGTCAAAATCCAAATACAAACAGGGATTTGAGTGGAATAAAACATTTGTCCAGGTAGCGTCACGATACACTCTACAATATCAGAATCCACTAGATTTTTTCTGATTTCTAGCTCATTACGTTGACTTGTGGACATACTACCATTAGCTAAAACAAACCCTGCTGTTCCTTCTGGAGCAAGTTTTGATACCATATGTTGAATCCAACCATAGTTAGCATTTCCCTTTGATGGTGTACCGTACTGCCACCTAACATCATCAGTTATTTTTTCTTGACCCCAATCACTAATATTAAAAGGCGGGTTAGCTAGGATATAATCAGCTCGTAAGCCTTTATGTAGGTCATTGTGAAATGTATCGGCATTATATTCCCCAATATTACCGTCGATTCCTCGAATAGCTAAATTCATCTTACATAGTTGCCAAGTTGTTGGGTTAAACTCTTGACCATAGATAGAAATATCTCCAATTCTTCCTTGATGTTCTTCTACAAATTTTTCAGATTGGACAAACATACCACCTGAACCACAACACGGGTCATAGATACGTCCGCTATAAGGCTCTAACATCTCGACTAGTAATTTAACAACGGAACGCGGGGTATAGAATTCGCCACCACCTTTACCTTCTGCACTAGCAAATTTGCCTAAGAAATACTCATAGACTCTTCCTAAAACATCTATTTTTCTACCTTCTGCGTCTCCCACTTTGACATTTGTAATTAAATCAATGGTTTCACCTAATCTAATTTTATCAAGTTGTGGCCTAGCATAATCTTTAGGTAACACATTTTTTAAAGTTGGGTTAGCTTTTTCGATATCAATCATTGCATGATCAATAATTTGCCCGATTTCAGGAGACTTAGAATGCTCACTGATATAGCTCCATCTGGCTTTTTTCGGGACCCAAAAAATATTTTCTGCAAGATACTCATCTCTGTCTTCTTCATCTGCATACTCATCTACAAGTAACTCTGCATGCTTTTCTTCAAAACTATCAGACACATATTTTAGGAAGATTAATCCTAAGACCACATTTTTATATTCAGAAGCATCCATACTACCTCTTAATTTATCAGCTGTTTGCCATAACTTTTCTTCTATTTTTAATTCTGCTGTCGCCATTTTTATATGCCCCATTTTCTAATTAAATTATGTTATCTATTCACAATATCATTTTACCAATAATCATCATGTATGCCTAGAATTATAAATTGTACGATTATAAAATAAAAAAAGACAATCCATCATTTTATCGGATTGTCTCTCCATATGTTATACCATATGAAACAAAAATCCTGTTTAATTATTCAATTTCATAAACATTTATCACTTTCTACTCAAAACGACTAAATATCAATCGAATTATGACTAGATCACTATCTTTATCAAAATAGACAAAAAAACACCCCCTAGCAATCGCTAGAAGGTGTCTTCACGTCCGGTCATTTTTAATTCCTATAGAATGAGCTTTGTTTAACTGTTAATTATTTGTTTTTTAAGTTGTAGAAAGCATCTAAACCTTTGTACTCAGCTACGTCACCTAATTGGTCTTCGATACGTAATAATTGGTTGTATTTAGCAATACGGTCAGTACGTGATAGAGAACCAGTTTTGATTTGTCCAGCATTTGTTGCAACAGCGATGTCAGAGATTGTAGAATCTTCTGTTTCACCAGAACGGTGAGAGATAACTGCAGTAAAGCCAGCTTCTTTAGCCATTTCGATTGCTTCAAATGTTTCTGTTAATGTACCAATTTGGTTAACTTTGATTAAGATTGAGTTAGCTGAATCTTCTTCGATACCACGAGATAAGATTTCAGTGTTTGTTACGAATAAATCGTCACCAACTAATTGAACTTTTTCGCCTAAACGAGCAGTTAATTCTTTCCAACCAGCCCAGTCATTTTCGTCCATACCATCTTCAATTGAGATGATTGGGTATTTGTTTACTAATTCTTCTAAGTAATCTACTTGTTCAGAAGAAGTACGTTTAGCGCCATTAGCACCTTCAAATTTAGCATAGTTGTAGATACCATCTTCGTAGAATTCACTTGATGCACAGTCAAATCCTAACATGATGTCTTTTCCAGGTACAAATCCAGCAGCTGCGATAGCTTCTAAGATTGTTTCAACACCGTCTTCAGTTCCAGTGAAACGAGGAGCGAATCCACCTTCATCACCAACAGAAGTTTCTAATCCACGAGATTTTAAGATTTTAGCTAATGAATGGAATACTTCAGCACCCCAACGTAGAGCTTCTTTAAATGTAGGTGCTCCTACTGGTAAAATCATAAATTCTTGGAACGCAATAGGTGCGTCAGAATGAGAACCACCGTTTACGATGTTCATCATTGGAGTAGGTAATACTTTAGTATTAAATCCTCCTAAGTAGTGGTATAAAGGAATTTCTAAGTAGTCAGCTGCTGCACGAGCACAAGCAATAGACACACCTAAAATAGCGTTAGCTCCTAATTTACCTTTGTTTGGTGTACCATCTAATTCGATCATACGACGGTCAATAGCCATTTGGTCTCTTACGTCATATCCGATTAATTCTTCAGCGATAACGTTGTTTACATTATCAACAGCTTTTAAAACACCTTTACCTAAATAACGAGATTTGTCTCCGTCACGTAATTCAACGGCTTCGTGTTCACCAGTTGAAGCTCCTGAAGGAACCATACCGCGACCAAAAGCACCGCTTTCTGTGTAAACTTCTACTTCGATTGTTGGGTTACCACGTGAGTCTAAGACTTCGCGAGCATAAATATCTGTAATAATTGACATTAAAAATTCTCTCCTTTAGGATATTGTTTTTTTTAGCTACGGAAGAATTCTTCCATAGTTACTATTGTACCTATTTTCTCTTGATTTTTCAATCAAAAGCCTGTTAACTACTTAATTAGTGATTCACCAGTCATCTCTTTTGGTTTCTCAATATCTAATAAGTCTAACATTGTTGGTGCCACATCTGCTAAACGTCCACCATCACGAATGGTAATATTATCTTTTGTGATAATTACTGGAACTGGAACAGTTGTGTGAGCTGTATGCGGGTTACCTTCTGGTGTACTCATTGTCTCAGAGTTACCATGATCGGCAAAAATAATCGCAGCCCCACCTTTTTCAATAATCGCATCCACGACTTTACCTAAGCAAATATCTACAGCTTCAATCGCTTTAATCGCTGCTTCTAAAATACCTGAATGACCAACCATATCAGGATTAGCAAAGTTTAAGATAATCGCGTCATGCTTATCAGCCTTAATATCAGCTAATAAGGCATCTGTGACTTCATAAGCACTCATCTCTGGTTGCAGGTCATAAGTTTCAACTTTTGGTGAGTTGATTAAGATACGGCTCTCCCCTTCATACTCCTCATTACGTCCACCATTCATAAAGAAAGTAACGTGAGGGTATTTTTCAGTTTCAGCAATTCTTAATTGTTTTAAGCCAGCATCAGATAAGACTTCACCAATACCATTTTTCATAGTAACCGGTGGGAAAGCCACTTCTGCTACAATGCTTGGGTTGTATAAAGTCATTGTCACAAATTTTACATTCTCTGGATGAGTTTTACGCTCAAAATGTTCCCATTCTTTATCTGTAAAAGCATTAGATAATTGAATCGCACGGTCTGGTCTGAAGTTAAAGAAGATCACTGAATCATTATCTTTAACTGATCCAACTGGTTTTCCGTCCTCTTCAATCACAACTGGAATTAAAAATTCATCATTAACTCCGTTATCATAAGACTCTTTAACGGCTTCAAGTGGGTTAGTTGCTTTCACACCGATACCATCAACAATCGCTTCGTATGCTTTAGACACACGTTCCCAGCGTTTGTCACGGTCCATAGCATAAAAACGACCTGAAACAGTTGCTACCTTACCGTAGTTTAACTCTTTCATCACCTTTAATAAGTCTTCCATATAACCATAAGCAGACGTTGGCGCAACGTCACGACCATCTAAGAAGGCATGAATGTAAGTTTCTTTAACGCCTCTTTCTTTAGCCATTTTAAGTAAGGCATATAAATGGTTTAAGTGAGAATGCACCCCACCATCAGATAAAAGACCAAATAAATGTAGAGCTGAATCATTTTCAAGAGCATGATCAATCGCATGATTTAGAGCTTCATTTTTTTCAAATTCAGCATCTTCAATCGCTTTATCAATACGTGTCAAACTTTGATAAACAATGCGTCCAGCACCGATGTTTGTGTGGCCTACTTCAGAGTTACCCATTTGGCCATCAGGAAGACCTACGTCTAGTCCTGATGCTTTCAATGTACTATGTGCATAGTGGTTCCAGTAACGATCAAAGTTTGGTGTGTTTGCTTGTTTAACAGCATTTCCCACTACTTCATCACGTTGACCATAACCATCTAAGATTATAATTGCTACTGGTGCTTTACTCATATTAGTTTAAAGCCTCCAATAATGCTAAGAATGAATCAGCTTGTAAGCTTGCTCCACCTACTAAAGCACCATCAACGTTTTCTTTAGCCATATATTCAGCGATATTTTCAGGTTTCACTGAACCACCGTACTGAATACGAACTTTTTGTGCCACCTCATCAGAGTAAAGATCAGCAACAGTTTGACGCACCACACCACAGATTTCGTCTGCAATATTAGCATCAGCTGATTTACCAGTTCCAATAGCCCAGATTGGTTCATAAGCAATGACCATTTCTGATACTTGCTCTGGAGTAAGACCAGCAAGTCCAGCTGTAATTTGAGCTTTAATCCACTCAGCAGTTTCCCCTGCTTCATAAGTTTCTAAAGACTCACCACAACATAGGATTGGTGTCATGTCATATTTAATGATAGCTTTTGCTTTTTTGTTAATGTCTTCATCTGTTTCATGGAAATACTCACGACGCTCAGAGTGACCAATAATCACATATTGAACACCTAAATCAGCAAGAGCTGCTGGTGAGATTTCACCTGTAAAGGCACCACTTTCTTCAAAGTAACAGTTTTGAGCAGCAACTTTTAAATCACTACCTTCTGAGATTGTCATTAAGTCTGATAAGAATAAAGCAGGTGAACCGATAACAGCATCTACTTTATCGTTACTTGGGATATTGTTTTTTACTGCTTCAGCAAAGTCACGTGCTTCCTTAGCAGTTTTGTTCATTTTCCAGTTTCCAGCAATAATTGGTTTACGCATGATTTTATCTCCTTATTAGTTATCTTTATTTATCAGAAATTGATTCAACACCTGGTAAGACTTTACCTTCTAAATATTCTAAAGAAGCGCCCCCACCAGTTGAAATGTGAGTAAATTCATCAGCAAATCCTAATTGAATCGCAGCTGCAGCTGAATCCCCACCACCGATAATTGTTGTGGCATCTTTTAAGTTAGCAATGGCTTCACAAACACCAATTGTTCCTTTAGCAAATGTTGGTAATTCAAATACTCCCATTGGTCCATTCCAAATGACAGTTTTAGCACCTTGTAATTCTTCAGTAAACAACTTGATAGTTTCAGGTCCAATGTCAAGTCCTTCTAAATCATCAGGAATGTCACCTGTTAAAATAGTTGTTGGGGCATCGTTATCAAAATCAGGAGCACACACAGTATCGACTGGTAAGATTAATTTGTCTCCTGCTTTTTCTAATAATTCACGAGCTAGATCTAATTTATCTTTCTCACAAATTGACATACCCACTTTGCGACCTTGAGCTGCTTGGAATGTATACGTCATTCCCCCACCGATTAAGATTTTATCAGCTTTGTCGATTAAGTTTTCAATGACACCAATTTTATCAGATACTTTAGCTCCACCTAAGATAGCAACAAATGGACGTTGTGGGTTTTCAACAACACCACCGATAAATTTGATTTCTTTTTCCATTAAGTAACCAACAGCAGTTGGTAAGTTTGACGCAATACCAACGTTTGAAGCATGAGCTCTATGTGCTGTACCAAATGCATCATTGACAAATACATCACCTAAAGATGCCCAGTATTTACCTAATTCAGGATCATTTTTGCTTTCTTTTTTGCCATCAATATCTTCAAAACGAGTGTTTTCTACTACTAATACATCGCCATCTTTCATGTTAGCAATCGCTTCTTCTAATTCTTTACCACGAGTTTCTGGTACAAACGTCACTGGTTTACCTAATAATTCTGATAAACGCTCTGCAACTGGTTTTAATGATTTTCCTGCTTTATCTTCTTCAGTTTTAACACGACCTAAATGAGAGAAAAGAATCGCTTTTCCACCCTCAGCAGTAATGTAGTCAATAGTTGGTATAGCAGCAACAATACGGTTGTCATTTGTAATGACATCATCTTTAATTGGTACATTAAAGTCAACACGTACTAATACCTTTTTACCTTTTAAGTCTAAATCTTCAACAGTTTTTTTTGCCATGTTATGTGACGCCTCCTAGTTTGAATTAAGAAAAAAGCGAGAAAGCGCGATAGCTTTCCCGCTTAAATTTACTTGTTAGGGTTAGTTATAATTAAACTAATTCTGCAAAGTAAGCTAAAGTACGAACTAATTGTGCAGTGTATGACATTTCGTTATCATACCAAGCAACAGTTTTAACTAATTGTTTGTCACCAACTGTTAATACTTTAGTTTGTGTTGCATCAAATAATGATCCGTAAGTAGTACCAATAATATCAGAAGATACGATTGGGTCTTCAGTATAACCATATGATTCGTTAGCAGCTTTTGCCATTGCAGCGTTAACTTCTTCAGCTGTTACTTCTTTGTCTAAAACAGTTACTAATTCAGTTAATGATCCAGTTGGAACTGGAACACGTTGAGCAGCACCATCTAATTTACCTTTTAATTCAGGGATTACTAAACCAATAGCTTTAGCAGCACCTGTTGTGTTAGGGACAATGTTAGCTGCAGCAGCACGAGCACGACGGAAATCGCCACCTCTGTGTGGAGCATCTAAAGTATTTTGGTCACCAGTGTAAGCGTGAATTGTTGTCATTAAACCTTCAACAATACCAAATTGTTTATTTAAAACATCAGCCATTGGAGCTAAACAGTTTGTTGTACATGAAGCACCTGAGATTACAGTTTCTTTACCTGTTAAGATATCTTGGTTAACATTGTAAACGATAGTTGGAACGTCGTTTCCACCAGGAGCAGAAATAACAACGCGTTTTGCACCAGCTTGTAAATGTAATTCAGCTTTTTCTTTAGAAGTGAAGAATCCAGTACACTCTAAAACGATATCAACGCCTAGGTCTCCCCATGGTAATTCAACTGGGTTAGCGTTAGCAAAGATTTTTACGTCTTTTCCGTTAACTCTGAAAAATCCATCATGAACTTCAACTTCACCGTTGAAACGTCCTTGAGTTGTATCATATTTTAATAAATGAGCTAGCATATCAGCTTCTGTTAAGTCGTTGATTGCTACTACTTCTAATCCTTCTACCTCTTGAATACGACGGAATGCTAAACGTCCGATACGTCCAAAACCATTGATTGCTACTTTAACTGTCATGTTATATTTCCTCCTCAAGAAAATCGAAAAAAATTTATTTATTTTAAAGGGTTACCCCTTTTAAAATCTGATTAGCAGCTCCTTCATCTGTGACTAACCACGTCTGTTTCGGAGCATTTTTTATGTATGCTTGTATAACAGGTGCTTTTGTGGCACCTCCTGCTACAGCAATCACATAAGGTATTTGTCTAAGGTCCTTCATTTGAAGTCCTATTCTAGGTATTTTATAGACGACCTCTCCGTCTTTATCAAAGAAATAGCCAAAGGATTCTGCCACAGCTTTTTTCTCAGATAACATTGTCAAATCATCCACCGACATATTACGTCGTTTAGCCATATGCCTTGCTTCTCCAATGCTGTGAATCAACACATTTGATTTAGAAATCAACATTAGAACTCGCTGTATGGCTGGCTCTAGTAATAAGTTGTCATATGTTTCTGGACTGACTTGTTCTGGTACGTAGAGAACTTTAAAGTCCCCACCAGTTTTTTCTGCCATTTTTTCACTAATTGAGTTGGCCTGAATATCAATCTTCTCACCAATCCCACCTCTAGCTGGCACAAAAGTGTAATGTTTTGTACTTGTTTCGATATGGTGCATATTTCTAGCAACTGTCGCCATTGTTGTCCCACCCATTACTGCAACGATATTATCACCATCAGGAACTTGGGTAGCTAAACAATCTGAGACTAATTCTCCAAAATTTTCAATTAATTTTGGTTCGTTATCGCTATCACCAGGAGTAATCAGGCATCTTTCAATTCCTAATACATTAGCTAATTCTCTTTCTAACACACGGTTTCCAGTCTGCTCTGCCATAAACGTCTCCAAACCTTTATAGATGGATAGGCCTTTATCAGTTAAGGTCATCCCACTTTTTGAAACATTAATAATATCATTTTGTTTCAAAAAATCTGTTTCAGTCCGAAGATTTCTCTCAGTGAGATTCATTTTAGCTGCTAATGTTCGCCTGCCTACTGGTTGTAGCCAGTAGATATGTCTCAAAATACGAAACCTCTCTTCTATTAGTTGCATCATGTCAGGAGCAATCTGTTCTATTAGATTAAAATCATTCATCTTTCAAAAAGACTCCTAACCACGTGGGGCATTTATTGTCCTACGTAGACATTTTGTGACCCATTTTATTAAAAAAAATAAGGGACAATACAAAATACTATCTTTACTTTGTTAGATCCCTATGAACACATCATAACAACTTTGATTAAATAATTCAAGTATATTTCACTAAAACTAGGACTTAATCAAATCTTTTTCTTTTGGATGACGCGCTAATCCCTAGTTCATCACGGTACTTAGCGATTGTCCTTCTTGATATGTTTAACTCTTTCTTTGTTAATAAATCAGCTATTTTTTGATCAGATAATGGTTTTTTCTTATCCTCATTGTCGATTAACTTTTGAATATCAGCTTTAATGACTTGTGTGGAAACATCTTCCCCATTATTTTTTTGTGATAGGCCAACTGTAAAAAAGCTTCTAAGTTCAAAGATGCCAAAATCTGTTTCTAAGTATTTACCATTAACTGCTCGGCTAACAGTTGATTCATGAACGTCAATAGCCTTGGCAATATCTTTTAACTGCATAGGAGATAGAGGATGGGCTGGATCAAGGAAAAATTCTGGCTGCCTGCGAACTATCTCCTCTCCTACTCTTAAAATAGTATCCCCTCTCATATCAACACCTTTTTTAATCCAATCAAACTCTTGTTTCCTCTCATTTAAAAAGCGACTAACTTCTTCATCTTTATATTGACTCATCTCTTTAAAATAATTAGCTTGAAATTGAATCTTAGGTGAGCCAAATGAGGTTCTAGCAATGTCAATCCGTCTCTTCTCTTTATTAATATCAATTATTAAATCTGGGTAAACGAAATTTTCTGTTGATTGATCAAATAAAGCACCTGGAAAAGGTGTTAATTTTTGGATGTAATCAAATATCTGCTGAATCTCACTTAAAGAAATATCAAATTTCTTTTCAATTTTTAGCCATTTACGGTTCGCTAGTTCTTCAAAAAATTCTTCTACAATGATATAAGCCATATCTGGTGCTCGGTCATCACGTTCTATTTGAAGTAGTAAGCACTCTTGTAAATTTCTAGCTCCAACACCAGCAGGTTCTAGCATCTGAATGAGAGTCAAAGCATCTAGCATATTTATTGGTGAAGCTCCAGTTTTTTCACACGCCTCTTCTAAAGTAATAGTCAAATAACCATTAACATCTATGTACTCCACTAAAAAAAGACTATACGTTCTAAGAGAAGTATCTCTATAATTTAAATGGATTTGCTGAATCAAATAATCAAATAATGATAAACCATTGTCTGGCACTTGATTCACCCATTCCGTTTTTTCACTCTCTTGTTGTTTAATATGTCTTGACGTGTATTTTTCATCATAATCACTTGTTTCAACAGTGACTTCCATTAAAGGATTTTCAAGGGATTTATTTTCTAAGAAGGATAAGAGTTCATCCGTTCCGTATTGTAAAATATTTATCGATTGTTGTAATTGTTGGGTCATCACAAGTTTTTGGGATTGTTTTTGTTGTTGGTTCTGTCTCATTTGTTGATCTAGTCGCATTTTTACATAAATCCTCCTTTTAACCTTGATATTTATATAATTTTTGGTAGACTATTAAAAGTAGATGCGCCTTTAGTGTAGTGGATATCACACAAGATTCCGGTTCTTGAGACGGGGGTTCGATTCCCTCAAGGCGTGTTTTCTTTAAGTTAATTAGATTATAGCACAGATATTGTGTCATTTCTTTAGGCTCATGTAAGCCTTTTTATTTTTCAGTTTAATTTTTTGACCTTTGTTGACCAATATATTACACTATATTCTAGGTAGAATAATTATCTTGTGTTAAACTATAATTATTGAAAAGATTTTATTTTTAGGAGGAATTTTTATGAATTTAATACCAACAGTAATCGAGCAATCAGCCCGTGGTGAGCGTGCTTATGATATTTATTCTCGTTTATTAAAAGATAGAATTATTATGTTAAGTGGACCGATTGATGATACAGTAGCAAACTCAGTGATTGCTCAACTTTTATTCTTAGATGCCCAAGACCCAGAGAAAGATATTTACCTATATATTAACTCTCCAGGTGGAAGTGTATCAGCAGGTCTAGCTATTTATGACACAATGAACTTTGTTAAATCAGACGTTCAAACTATAGTTTTAGGAATGGCTGCTTCTATGGGAAGTTTCTTACTATCAGCTGGGACAAAAGGCAAACGTTTTGCTTTACCAAATGCTGAAATTATGATTCACCAACCTTTAGGAGGAGCGCAAGGACAAGCAACTGAAATTGAAATCGCAGCTCGTCACATTTTAAAAACACGTGAGCGTTTAAACAAAATTTTAGCTGAAAATACTGGGCAACCTATTGAAGTCATTGAAAAAGATACAGACCGTGATAACTTTATGTCTGCTGAAGAGGCTAAAGAATATGGTTTAATTGATGAAGTCATGGTGAATAGTAGCGGACTTAAGTAAAGGAGATACTTCTTATGAGACAAACAGAAGTTAAAGTAAATCATGTGACACACAAAACAGGAATTAAACTTGGAAATCCGAAGGCTAAAAAAGTACTAGTTGAATTTATTAACGTTCGCTGTCCTTTTTGTAGACAATGGTGGGACGAAAAATCGGCTTTTTTAAATGAATTAAGTGAATCAGGTGATTTACTCCATATTATTAAGCCGTTCAATAAAGAAAAGCCAGGTCTAGATATGGGTAATATTATGCATCAGTATATTCCAAATGATAAATCAGCTATTCAAGTAATTGATGCTATCTATGAAACTCAAGATATTTGGGGTGACTTAGACTCTTTTGAAATGGTTGAGGATTATGCAGAAAACACATTAAACTTAACTCGTCAAAATAATGACAATATGCTAGCTGATATTGTAGAGGAAGCAAATAAAGCTAATGTCGTTTTTGTTCCAACTGTCATTGTTGGAGATGCCTCTTTTGACCAAAAGATTTCTATGGTAGAATTAAAGGATATGTTATAATACTATTGACTAGTAAGACACTAAATACGATATTGTTTTTCAATAATCGCTATTTAGTGTTTTTCTTTTAACCAATGTCACAGATTAATTAATTCTTAACTCAATATTAACCCTTATGTAAAATATATTCATAAATGAGATAGCTTTCTTCTAGTAATTCACTTTTTTTATGTGTATACTGATTAAGTAAAAAATCACAGATCAAGTATTATTTATGGAAGAAGTAAATAAAGAAAAGAGGTTACATATGATCACTCTAAAATTAATCATTATTGCCTTAATGATTTGGGTGACAGCTATTTTTGTTGCAGCTGAGTTCGCTCTTGTTAAAGTTAGAAGCTCAAAACTAGAAGCTTTAGAGGAGCAAGGAGTCAAAAATGCTGCACTAGCTAAACACATGACACATCACTTAGATGATTATTTAAGTGCATGTCAGCTTGGTATCACACTGACAACATTAATTATTGGGGGGATTGGTGAGTCTACTATGACACTGATACTACAACCCCTCTTCTCACACCTTCCTGTTAACAGAGGTTTAACATTAACACTATCAATTGTATTTTCTTATATCATTATTACTTTTGTAGAGGTTGTTGTTGGTGAGTTATTACCTAAATCATATAGTATCGTCGAACCTGAAAAAGTTAGTTTAGCTGTAGCTAAACCTTTACACATTTTCTACAAATGCATGGCTCCTTTTATTAAGTTTTTAAATTTTTCTGCCAATCGCATTGGGCGCTTATTTGGTATTAAAATGGTAGGAGAGTCCGAGGAAACTCTATCAGAAGAAGAGTTATTACAAGTAGCTAAAGATAGTTTTCAAAAAGGGGGAATTAATAAAGAAGAATATCAATACTTATCACGTGTGTTTCATTTTGATGACCGCCAAGTAAAAGAAATCATGACTAACAGACTGGATATGGATGTTATTGAAAAAGGCTTGACGATTTCACAATCAATCAAAAAAATGGTCGATAGTGGACACAGTAGGTTTCCTGTTATTGATGATTCAAAAGATGATATTTTAGGCTATGTGACTCTTGCCCAATTAGTTAGAGAAGCCTATATTGATCCAAATGCTTTAGTCGAAGAATTTTTGGAAAAAACAATTTTTATTATGGAAAACTCTCCAATTAAAATTGTTCTAAATATGATGCAAGTTCAACATAAACATATGGCGATTGTAGTTGATGAATACGGTGGAACAGTTGGTCTTGTAACAATCGAAGATATCATTGAAGAAATCGTTGGGGATATTCAAGATGAGGTAGATATGGAAACTCCGTTAATTAAATCTTTAGGTAACAATCACTATATTGTAGATGGTGGGATAGAATTAGATGACTTTACTCATCTTTTAAAATTACCAACGTTAGAAGATCCTAATGGAAATGTGACCTTAAGTGGTTACTTTACTAGTCATTACGGATTTGATATAACAGAAGGATTTAATGTCACCATTGATGATGTTGATTACACGGTACTTAAGATGAGCAATGAGTCAGTTATCACCTCTTTTAAAGTGATTGACCAACGCCCTAAAAAAGAAGAACACAAAAAAACAGAGTCTCCTTAATGAAGGCTCTGTTTTTCTTTATCTAAACAACTAATAAATATGGATTTTCTAAATAATAGGTGATTTTACTTAAAAACTCTGCTGCTGGTGCTCCGTCAATCACTTGATGATCAAACGTCAAGCTTAGTGGCAATTCAGAAATCTCTTTAATTTCTTTGTTATCATCAAAAATCAATTTATTTGTTGTTGCTCCAACACCTAAAATACCTAATTCTGGTGTATTTAAAATCGGAGTAAAGTATTCAACTCCAGCATTACCTAAATTTGTAATGGTAAATGTTGATCCACTATATAAATCTCCAGGTAAACTACCATCTACTGCTTGAGATGTTACTGTGACAAAGCCCTCACCAATTTGTGACAATCCTTTTTGATGAACATCTCTAATTACTGGTACAACTAATCCGTCATGTACAGATACGGCAACACCCATGTGAATCTCATCATGAGTTACTAATGCTTGTCCATCATACCATGCATTCATCTCTGGGTGCTCTTTTAGGGCAAGAGTCACAGCTTTAATCATCAATGTATTAATACTTAGAGCACTTCTTAATAACTTGCCATTAGATTTTGCTTTTAAATCTTGTCTGAAGGTAAGTAAACTAGTAATGTCAACTTTTCTATGTAGAGTTAATTGAGCTGATTGATGTAAACTTTGATGCATACGCTTAGCAATCACTTTACGCATACCTTCTAGTCCTTCACCAATATCAGATAATACTTGAGATGCTACTGGCATACTTGGTACAAAACGCTCAACATCTCGTCTTGTAATGCGTCCGTTTCCACCAGTACCAATAATTTCTTCCAAATTAAATCCTTTGGCTTGGGCCATTTTTTTAGCTAAAGGTGTGGCAAAAACTCTCGCACCTGCATCTCTTGTAGGAGGCTGATTTACAGCTATTGTCTCTACTTTTGTCTCTTTTACTTCTACTATGTCCTCATCAGAAGCCTTCTCACTTACTTCACCACTAGGTATTTCTTCTCCAGTTTCTCCCACGTATCCGATTAATTCTTGGCAAGGTACTTCTGCACCCTCATCAGCTATGATACTAAATAATACACCATCAATTGGAGACTCTACATCATGAGTTAATTTTTCTGAACTGATCGTGACAACTGCTTCACCTTTTGCTACTGTGTCTCCTACTTGTTTATACCACTGGTCCACTGTACCTTCTATCATCGTTAGCCCAAGTGTGGGCATAATTAGTTTTTCCGCCATGTTTTAACACCTACCTTTTATTTTAAGTCTTCGATTAATTCATTTGCTTGTTTTAATACTTTTTCTTTATCTGGTAAATAAAGTGCCTCTAAATTAGTTGCAAATGGAACTGGTGTATTTGGTGCACAGATACATTTGATTGGGCCATCTAAATAATCAAATGCTTTATCCCCAACAATTGAAGCGATATCTGTTGCTGTATTATTGTGTGGATTAGCTTCATCAATGACGATTAAACGTCCTGTTTTCTTAACTGAGTTGATTACTGTTTCCTGATCCCAAGGTGCTACTGTAATTAAATCGATCACTTCAACAGATACACCAGATTTTTCTAGTTCAGTTGCGACATCAAGAGCAACATAAAGCATTTTTCCAATCGTCACAATGGTTAAATCTGTTCCTTCACGTTTTACTTTAGCCTTACCAATTTCAACAGTATAGTAATCTTCTGGAACATCACCTTTTAATCCGTAAAGCGTTTTGTCTTCTGAATAAATCACAATGTTATCATCTTCAATTGCTGCAAGTAATAATCCTTTGGCATCATAAGGATTTGACGGGACAACTACTTTAACACCAGGAATCGCACCAAACATACCATAATAAGAACCTGAATGTTGGGCGGCTGCTGAAGCACCAGCTCCGTGACATGTTCTAACTGTTAAGGGAATTTTAGCTTTACCACCAAACATATAGCGCATTTTTGACCCTTGAGCTAAAATCGTATCTAAACAAAACCCGATAAAATCGTTAAACATTAATTCTGGTACAGGTCTAAGGCCAGTTGCTGCTGCACCTACTGCTGCTCCCATGTAACCCATTTCTGAGATTGGTGTATCAATCACACGCTCAAAATCATGTTTTTCAACAAGACCTTTTGTAACACCAAACACACCACCCCAAACACCTTCTCCTTCTAAGTGTTCAATCGTTGTACCACCAGCGATATCTTCACCCATTAAAATTACTTTATCATCGTTGTAATTGGTTCACTACACTATTTTTTCTAGCGACTAATTTATCAAAATGTATCGTATTAATTTGATTCTCAATCCCAAACTGATTAGCTTCTTGAAGCGTTTCAACCCATTTAGCATGTTCTAAATATGATTTGAATGGGATACAACCAACATTTAAACAAGTGCCACCGATGTCTTGCTTTTCAATAACGGCAACTTTTTTTCCAAGACTCGCAGCCTCAATAGCTGATACGTAACCACCAGGACCTGCACCAATAACAATTAAATCGTACATCTCACTTCATCACCTTCCTTATTCGTTCTCACTTTAATATAAGCAATCACCGTGCCAACTTTTAGAAGTTGATAATATAGCGCTTTCAAAAGAATGTTCTAAAAATGAAACAAAAGTGTTGCAACAGTTTGAGACAGTTTTCAAAAAAAAGAAGCAAACCAAAGTCTGCTCCGCTTGTCACGTATTAAAATGAGTTATGCTGGTAAGATAATATTATATTTATCTACTTTTCTATAAAGCGTACTTCGTGCTATTCCAAGCTCTTTTGCACTGCGACTCATATGGTATTGTTGTTCTTTTAAAACAGCCTCTATCAATTTTTTTTCTGATGAATCTGGAAGTATGGTGTTAGAAGTCGTTTGTCTCAGAGATATAGCCCCTACTTGGATCATCTCTTCTAATTTATTTTTAGGCGGGCATTTGATTGGGTAAAAGACATATAATCGTTCTAAAAAATTTTGAAACTCTCTAATATTTCCAGCCCATTCATAATCTTTGGCTATATCTAAGGCTTGTGGTAACCATTCAGGGAACCAATTTTTTTTCAAACAGAAATAATGAGCTAACTCTTGAATATCTTCTTGTCTTTCCCTAAGTGGTGGAAGTGTCAGTGGAATCACATAGATACGGTAAAATAAGTCTTCTCTAAATTCACCTGTTTTTACTAACTTTTTTAAGTTTCTAAATTGCAACATTAAGTTAGCCACTCTGGTAAAAATATCTAAATATCAGTGTTATTTTATTGAAACCCTTACTTACCAACATGTTTTGATCTTTAGATAAGGATTCTTCTTCAAATTCTTTTGATACAGCAACGATATTATTATCTTTGTCACAAATCACACCTCTTGTAACAGGTGAACCAATTGCTTCTAATAACTCACGTTTTTTAGTTGTTATAGCTTCTTTTTTAAACTCATTTTGAATATTTTTGGTGATAACCTGCAAAGCGATTAAAGTATATTGACTTTCATTAACATGTTCCATTGTAGATACTGTCAAAGTAGCAATAGGATGATCATTAGCATCTAAAATCGGAGAGGTCGTACAAGTAAAAGGATGAGAGGCTTTTGAAAAGTGCTCATATTGAGTGACAACAACAGGTTGTTCTGTCCTAATAGCCACACCAATAGCGTTTGTTCCAACTGCATCTTCAGTCCAGATACTCCCTTCATGAAATTTAATCGAAGTTGCTTGATCTCTTGTCTCATGATGCCCATCTCGCCAAATAATGACACCTTTTGCATCAGTTAACACAAATAAGGGTTTCTTTACATAAAAAAAGTCTGATAGACGAAAAATCTCATCTTTAACTAGTCTAATAACTTGTTGTAATTCTTTACGGACGAGAGTTAATGTTGGTTGGGGAACTTCATCTAATTCATAAGACAGGTAAGGGTTTACATTTTTCTTTGAACAATAATCCCAAGACTCAGCAATACGTTGCGGTACAACTGTAGCATCAACATGCTGTGCCGTTATGTATGTTTCCCACACTTGTTTCTTTGTGAACATTTTCCCAGCTCCTTTACGTACATTTTCTATATTAAGTATAACATGAAATCACAAAGTTTTTACACTAAAACAATTAACACTATGCCCTAAAAATATAAAAAATCCAGGTATAAAAATAACTTAATATTTTTATCCTGGTTAAGTTTATACTAACTTAATTCACTCGCATATTCATTAATTTTACGAATACGATGATTGATACCTGATTTAGTTATTGGACCAGATGGGATTAACTCACCTAACTCCTTTAAACTAATTTCAGGATGCTCTAAGCGGACAACTGCCACCTCTCTAAGGCGCTCTGGTAATTGATCTAGCCCAACAGTTGACTCAATCAAACGAATATTTTCAATTTGACGCTTTGCTGCATCTGCCGTTTTATTCATATTAGCATTTTCACAGTTCATTAGTCTATTCACGGAATTCCTTAAATCTCTAACAATTCTGACATCCTCAA
This sequence comes from Vagococcus jeotgali, assembly GCF_035918315.1. Lineage (NCBI taxonomy): Bacteria > Bacillati > Bacillota > Bacilli > Lactobacillales > Enterococcaceae > Vagococcus > Vagococcus jeotgali. The sequence continues at coordinate 1,265,048 of NZ_CP142146.1, forward strand.
ATTTTAACATGGCGTTTGTAGCACCAATTAAAACTAAAAAATCAGCAATTTCTTCGGCACCTTTTAAATAAGTGATAAATCCAGAACGCCTCTCAATCACACGACCATTTAAGCCGTAGAATTTTAACATCTCACATAAATCTTCACACTGTTCTTCATACATAGAGTAGATTTCTAAATGATATCGACTAGTTTCTGGATTGTTTACTGAGCCACCTGCTAAAAATGCCCCTCTTAAATAAGAGCGCATCTTTTGTTCATTCCCCATAATAGAAGGTGCCGCGTTGAGGTTAAACATCATGCCGTCCATAATTTCTAAATCACTTAATACAGCTTTTGTTTCTTGTTTTAGTCTAACAATATAGACATTATTTTTCTTTAATTTCATTTTACGACGTACTAAAAGTTCACTATTAACTTGATAATGGTCCTTTAATAAGGTATAAATTCGTCTAGCTATTGCTGCATTTTCAGTTTGTACATTTAATACAAAATGATGATTAGCTAGTGTCACTGAACCATTCATTCGAATTAAAGCTGCCAATTCAGCCTTTGCATGCTCTTTATGAACCTCAAGTGTTGTTAGTTCTTTTTTGACATCTGATGCATAAGACATCTTGACTCACCTCACTCTTTAATATTTCGTTCCAAATACTAATCGGAACAATTCCTCAACTACTTTTGTGCCATCGTGGAAGACACCACCATCTCTAAGTTCTAGAAAATCCGTCGAAACAACACGACACTCTTGCTCTCGTAAGCCTTTAAAATCATGACTAACTTGGACTAAATATTCATCATATACTTCTGGATCCATATAACCATCAGGTACTTGCTCTGTATTTACAAGCACAGTATCAACAAAATTTGAACCAAGATGTTTATGTAATACCCTCACATGATCAGCATCAGAAAAATGCTCTGTCTCTCCTTTTTGAGTCATAATATTACAAATATAGACAACCTCTGCACTTGATTCTTTAATGGCTTTTCCTATTTCATGGATAACTAAGTTTGGTAAAATACTGGTGTATAAACTACCAGGTCCAAGAACAATCATATCAGCATCCATAATAGAAGAAATCACTTTTCTAGCTGGCTCAACGGGTTTGCCATCTTCTGAATTAGTGACATAAACATAATCAATATCTTTTCGTTCTCTTGCAATAGAACTCTCACCAGTTGCATGTGTCCCGTCTAAAAATTTAGCATGTAAGGTCATTGAATTTTCAGATGCTGGATAAATGTGACCATCCACATGCATAAATTTACTTAAAATCTGAATCGCTTCATAGGTACTTTCTTTCATTTCAGACATAGCAGCAATGACTAGATTTCCTACAGTATGATTAGCTAAAAAATCATCTTCTTTTTTAAATCGGTACTGAAAAATATCAGCATATGTTTTAGGCATATCTGACAGTGCGACTAAAACATTTCTTAAATCACCAGGTGGACTCATTTTCACACTTTGTCTTAGTAAACCACTACTCCCCCCATCATCAGCTACAGTAACAATAGCAGTGATGTCAGCACTTTGGTCTCTTAAGCCTTTTAAGATAACAGGTAAACCTGTCCCGCCTCCAATAACAACTATTTTTGGCTTTCTTATACGGTACGTTTTCATGATCTATTAACCGACTCTTTACGTTTTAAGATATCACGGTGAGTAATATTAGCTTTATACTCTTCCATAATTCTAGCACCTAAACGCTCAGTTAGAGCAACGGAGCGATGTTGGCCACCTGTACAACCTATCGCAATCGTTAAACTCATTTTTCCTTCTTTAATATATCCTGGTAAGATACTTAAAATTAAATCTTCATATTTTTGATAAAAATCTTCTGTTAACTCTGATGTCATAACATAATCATAAACTTCTTGATTTTTACCTGTTAAGGGGCGTAATTCATCGACATAGTGAGGGTTTGGTAAAAATCTGACGTCCATTACAATATCAGCATCAATAGGTAAGCCATATTTAAAACCAAATGATACTAACTCAACTCTAAATGTTGACACATCTTCTTCTTCTTTAAAATGATGAATAATTTGTTCACGTAATTCACGTGGTGTCAGTTTTGTTGTATCAATCACTAATTGCGCTTCTGCTTTAATTTCAGTTAATAAGGCACGTTCTTTATCAATACCTTCTGTTACTAGGCCATCCATCGCCATAGGGTGAGCACGTCTTGTTTCTTTATAACGAGAAACTAACTCTTTGTCTGAGGCATCTAGGAACATCACTGTTGTGTCAATCATCTTTGTATTTTCAATTTCAATGAGCATGTTTTGTAATTCTTCAAAAAATCCTCTAGACCTCAAATCAATCACTAACGCAATTTTAGCAATTTTTCCTGACTCTTTAATTAATTCCCAAAACTTTGGAATTAAACTTGGTGGTAAGTTATCAATACAAAAGAATCCCATATCTTCAAAACTTTGAATAGCAACTGTTTTACCAGCACCACTCATACCTGTGATAACGACTAATTGTAAACTATCTACTTGTTGATTTTCTTCCATTTATATACTCACTCCTTAACAATCCATTGTTTTTCTAACATTCCTGGTGTATCATAACACAAAAATGCATATGATTCCATAAGTATACTTATAGAATCATATGCACTTACTTCATAACATCTTTTAAATAGTGTCCTGTATGACTTTCTTCAACTAAAATAATCTCCTCAGGTGTCCCTGTTGCAATAATTGTACCACCGCCATCTCCACCTTCTGGACCTAAATCAATGACATGATCACTTGTTTTAATCACATCTAAATTATGCTCAATCACAAGTACAGTATTACCTTGATCGACTAAACGATTTAAGACAACTAATAATCGTTTGATATCCTCTGTGTGTAACCCTGTTGTTGGCTCATCTAAGATATAAAAATTCTTACCTGTGGAGCGTTTATGTAATTCACTAGCTAACTTCATCCTTTGGGCTTCACCACCAGATAGTGTTGTGGCAGATTGTCCTAACTTAACATAGCCTAGTCCTACATCGACAATTGTTTGTAATTTCCTATGAATTTTAGGAATCGCTCTGAAAAACTCAACGGCATCTTCCACTGTCATTTCTAATATTTCAGCAATATTTTTACCTTTAAACTGTACCTCTAGCGTTTCAGAATTATATCTTTTTCCATGACACACTTCACAAGGCACATACACATCAGGTAAAAAATGCATTTCTATCTTGATAATACCATCCCCACGACAAGCTTCACATCTACCACCTTTGACGTTGAAACTAAAACGTCCCTTTTTATACCCTCGTGTTTTTGCTTCATTTGTTTGAGCAAATAAATCCCTAATATCATCAAATACACTAGTATAGGTAGCTGGGTTACTACGTGGTGTCCTACCAATCGGGCTTTGATCAATGTCAATGATTTTTTCAATTGATTCATAACCACTAATGGTTTTATACTTTCCTGGTTTTTCTGAATTTCGATTAATTTTTTGAGCGAGAGCTTTCTTCAAAATACTATTTACTAACGTACTCTTTCCAGAACCAGAAACACCTGTCACCGAAACAAATTGCCCCATAGGAAACTCGACTGAAACATTTTTTAAATTATTCTCACTAGCACCTGTTAGTCTAATTGCTTGCCCGTTACTGCTTCTTCGCTTTGTTGGTGTGCTTATTTCTTTTTTTCCAGAAAGGTATTGGCCTGTTAATGACTTCTCATCTTGTTCCACCTCTTCTGGTGTCCCGTAAGCAATCACTTCACCACCAAATTCACCAGCACCTGGTCCCATATCAATTAAATAGTCTGCAGCACGCATTGTATCTTCATCATGTTCTACAACAATTAAAGTATTACCTAAATCACGCATCTTTTTAAGCGAATCAATTAATCGATTATTATCTCTTTGGTGTAACCCAATTGAAGGCTCATCTAAAATATATAGAACACCTGAGAGGTTAGAGCCAATTTGAGTCGCTAAACGAATCCTTTGTGCCTCTCCACCAGATAAAGTACCAGCAGCCCGGCTTAGAGTTAAATAGCCCAACCCAACATTTTCTAAAAAGCTCAAACGGTCTTGAATTTCTTTTAAAATAGGTTTTGAAATAACAGTATCTTGCTGACCAAAAGTTAACTGAGACATATGTATTAGTGAGTCTTTCACTGATAACTGACTTACTTCACCAATATGTTTACCTTCTACTTTAACTGATAATGCTTCTTTATTTAACCGATAACCATGACACGTTTCACACGTTAGTTCTGTCATGTATAATTTCATCTGTTCTCTTGTATAATCACTATTTGTTTCATGATAACGTCTATTTATGTTTGTAATAATCCCCTCAAAAGGAATGTCTACATCTCTAACTCCACCAAACTCATTTTCATAATGAAAATGGAATGTCTTCTCTCCTGAACCACGAAGTAATATATTTTTATCTTCTTCTGAAATACTTTCATAAGGAATATCAAAATCAATATTAAAACTTTGACACGCTTGTTCTAGCATTTGTGGGTAGTAGTTTGAACTAATTGGATTCCAAGGCGCAATCGCTCCTTCTCTTAGTGATTTAGTTGGATCAGGAATAACTAAATCCTCATCAACTTCTAGTCTAAGACTCAAACCATCGCACTCAGGACAAGCACCAAACGGGGTATTAAATGAGAACAATCTAGGCTCAATATCTCCTACAGTAAACCCACAATAAGGACAAGCATAATGCTCACTAAACAACATCTCCTCTTGAGATATAACATCTACTAGAACATACCCTTCAGCTAGTCTTAAAGCCAGCTCAATTGAATCAAATAAACGTGACCTGACACCATCTTTAACTACAATACGGTCAACTACGATTTCAATATCATGTTTTTTATTTTTTTCAAGTTCAGGTACTTCAGAAATATCATAATTTTCCCCATCGATTCTTAAACGGACAAACCCATCTTTTTTGATTTTTTCAATAACTTTTTTGTGTTGTCCTTTTTTCCCTCTAACAACAGGAGCCAAAATTTGTAGTCGGGTACGCTCTTTGAGCTCTAGTAATTTATCTGTCATCTGCTCAGGCGATTGACTACTAATTTCTGTGCCATCGTTAGGACAAATCGGCGTGCCAACTCGGGCATAAAGTAGACGCAGGTAATCATTGATTTCAGTAACCGTCCCAACAGTTGACCTTGGATTTTTACTTGTAGTTTTTTGATCAATTGAAATAGCAGGACTTAGACCGTCGATACTATCCACATCTGGTTTGTCCATTTGCCCTAAAAATTGTCTGGCATATGATGACAAACTTTCTACGTATCGCCTTTGACCTTCAGCATATAGTGTGTCAAAGGCCAGTGAACTCTTTCCTGATCCTGATAGTCCAGTAATGACAACTAACTGGTCTCTTGGAATGGTAACGTCTATATTTTTTAAATTGTGAGCTCTCGCTCCGTGAATGACTATTTTATCATTTGCCATAATTTATCTCCTATTTACTTGCTTTTAATTCTAAAATGGTATCTCTTAGCGTTGCTGCTTTTTCAAAATCAAGATTTTTTGCAGCATCTTTCATTTGTAACTCCATATCAAGTAAGACAGCCTCACGTCCCTCACGGTCAAGTTCTTTGTACTGCTCTTGAATAGATAAACGCTCCTCTGAGGTGTGATCTGCTTCTTTTGTAATACTAATTAAATCTCTAATTTCTTTCATAATTGTCTTAGGTACGATACCGTGTTCTTTATTATATGCTTCCTGAATTTGACGACGTCTACTTGTTTCATCCATCGCTTTCATCATAGAATCTGTCATCTTATCAGCATACAAAATAACTTTCCCATCAGCATTTCTCGCTGCTCGTCCAATAGTTTGAATCAATGAGCGCTCACTTCTTAAAAAGCCTTCTTTATCTGCATCAAGAATCGCCACAAGAGACACTTCAGGAACATCTAAACCTTCACGTAGTAAATTGATTCCGATTAAAACATCAAACTCACCTAGTCTTAAATCTCTGATGATTTCTGTTCTTTCTAAAGTTTTGATATCACTATGAAGATACTTCACTTTAATACCTAACTCTTTTAAATAATCTGTTAAATCCTCTGACATTTTTTTAGTCAATGTTGTAATAAAGACACGTTCATTTCTTTGTGTCCGCTCATTTATTTCTCCAACCAAATCATCAATTTGTCCCATAATTGGACGAACTTCAATCACAGGATCTAAAAGGCCGGTTGGGCGAATGATTTGCTCTACAACATGATCTGTCTCCTCCATTTCGTAAGGACCTGGTGTTGCTGATACATACATAATCTGATTGACTTTTTCTTCAAATTCTTCTAGTTTTAAAGGACGGTTATCTAAAGCACTTGGTAGTCTAAACCCATAATCTACAAGCATTTGTTTTCTAGCTCTATCCCCGTTATACATGCCTCTAATTTGCGGTAAACTAACGTGTGACTCGTCTACCATAATTAAAAAATCATCAGGAAAAAAATCAATTAGAGTATAAGGACTCTCTCCTTCTTTACGACCATCCATGTGTCTTGAATAATTTTCAATTCCTGAGCAATAACCCATCTCACGCATCATTTCAATATCGTAGTTTGTTCGCTGCTCAAGTCTTTGTGCTTCAATTAATTTATCTTCACGGCGAAGCTCAGCCAGCCTAACGTCTAATTCAGCTTGAATATTTCCTATGGCTTCTTCTAAATGTTCCTCATTTGTCACAAAGTGAGTCGCCGGAAAAACTGCCACATGTTCTCTATCAGCTAGTACTTCACCTGTTAGAGTATTAAACTCTCTAATTCTATCAATTTCGTCACCAAAAAATTCAACACGAATAGCATGCTCATCTTTTGATGCTAAAAAAATCTCTACAACGTCACCTCTAACTCTAAATCTACCACGCTGAAAATCTATATCATTACGATCAAACTGAATATCAACTAAAGCTCTAAGTAACTCATCTCGCTCCATCTCCATGCCTTCTCTTAAGGATAACACTTGATCTTGATATTCTCTAGGATCACCTAAACCATAAATACAAGACACAGAAGCCACAACAATGACATCATTACGCTCTAACAGTGAGCTTGTGGCTGAATGTCTTAATTTATCAATCTCATCATTGACACTAGAATCTTTTTCAATATAAGTATCACTTGATGGCACGTAAGCCTCTGGTTGATAATAATCATAATAACTCACAAAATATTCAACAGCATTATTTGGAAAAAATTCTTTAAACTCACTATAAAGTTGCCCTGCTAGAGTTTTGTTATGAGCGATAATTAAAGTAGGTCTATTAACCTCTTTAATCACATTACTCATGGTGAATGTTTTACCAGAACCTGTTACACCTAATAAAATTTGAGCTTTTTCTTTGTCTTCGATATGTTTAACTAATTGTTTAATGGCCTCTGGCTGATCTCCTGCAGGGGCGTATTTAGATACTAAATCAAAAGTATGATGGGTCTGTCTTTCTATCACTTGCATACTCTCCTTTGTCATTTGACTCTAACTTGTTAAAGTTTAACATACCGAACATATTTTCGCCAAGTTCTTAGTCCTTTGAATTTAATAAAAAAAGGAGTAGAATAATCTCAATGAAAGGGGTAATGTATTATGAGTTTTTCAATTAATAAAGAAACTATTAAAACAATGCAACAAGAATTTAAGTCGAGTAAAGAGCACCATATTGCACAACGTTCTGTTAGTAAAAATGGAATTTTAGCTTCTTCAGAAAATATGGATTCTGTAGTAGCTAATCACCCAACATTTTCAATTGATTTAGATACAGGTAATGTGACCAATCAAAAACAAAGTGGAAGATGCTGGATGTTTGCGGCACTTAATACATTTAGACATGATGTTTTAAACAATCATCATATTAAAGATTTTGAATTATCACAAAACTATACTTTCTTTTGGGACAAATTTGAAAAAGCTAATTATTTTTACCACAACATTATTAAAACTTCCCACGAAGATATTACAAGTCGTGATGTAGCCTTTTTACTTGCTACCCCACAACAAGATGGTGGCCAGTGGGACATGTTAGTTGCGATTATTCAAAAATATGGTATCGTTCCAAAAACAATTATGCCAGAAACAAGTAGTAGCTCAAATAGCCGTGAATTAAACACTATTTTAAATAAAAAACTAAGAAAAGATGCCCTAACACTTCGAAAAGCCCTTGATGAAGGTGCTAGTAAATCTGATATTCAAAATATCATTAATCAATTACTACAAGAAGTTTATAATCTCTTAAGCATCGCACTTGGGACACCACCAACTGAATTTGATTATGCTTATTATGATACTGACAATAATTATCATATTAAACAAGGATTAACACCTCAAACTTTTTTTGATGAATTCATTGGGGTTGATTTAGATGATTATATTAGTATTATCAATGCACCAACCAAAGATAAACCTTATAACAAGCTCTACACCATAGATATGCTAGGAACTGTAGTAGGCGGAAAAGAAATCAGACATCTTAATTTAGATATGAAAACATTTAAAGAACTAACGATTAAACAACTTCAAGATGGAGAAAGTGTCTGGTTTGGTTGTGACGTTGGACAGTCTTCAACTCGTGATTCAGGTATTATGGCTCTGGATATTTACAGTGTTGAAGAGACCCTTGATATTGATTTAACTATGTCAAAAGCCCAAAGACTTGATTATGGTGAGAGTCTAATGACTCATGCCATGGTTATCACTGGTGTGGATTTAGTTAATGATATAGCTAAAAAATGGAAAGTAGAAAACAGTTGGGGTGACAAAGTTGGAAGTAAAGGCTATTTCGTTATGAGTGATGATTGGTTTGAAGAATTTACATACCAAGTCGTTATTAATAAAAAATATCTTTCTGATGAATTAAAAACCATTGTTGAAAAAGATGACGTGACTGTTTTAGCTCCGTGGGATCCAATGGGGGCACTAGCTTAAGCTATTTTGTATAAAAAAAGAGGAAAATGCCTGTGGTTCTATAATGCACCATAAGCATTTTCCTCTTCTTTATTACAAGCTAAACATCTACTTCTACTTAACTTGTCCTTTAATAATATTTTGAACACGAACTAACTCATCATCTGGGATTTCTTGGTAAGACACATCATCAATCCAAACACCCTCGCCATATAAGGTTTCATCTTCAATATTTTGGAAACTATCCCGGTAATTTAGAGCAATTTCAAACATCTCATCTGGCTCTAAATCTGTTTTCATATTGTCCTCAATAGCTTTTAAAATAGCTTTATAATGCTTAACTCCACCAAGACTAAGTGCTTTATCAGCAATTCCTTCAATCACTTCTTGTTGACGAACTTGACGACCATAATCACCATTTGGATCCTCGTAGCGCATACGAGTATAAGCTAATGCTTCTTCTCCGTTAAGTGATTGAGGCCCTTTTTTAAATTTAAAGCCATCTTGCTCAAATTCAAATTTATTATCCACATCAACCCCGTCAACAGCATTAACTAAACCTTCAAACCCCATCATATTGATCCAAATATAATGATCTAGTTGCATATCTAATAAATTATCAACAGTATCCATCGCCATTTTCTCTTGTCCATGAGCATAGGCATGAGCTATTTTTTCAGTGGTATCATGTCCAATAATTTCAGTTCTTGTATCACGCGGTACGCTTATTAAAGTTGTTTTCTTTTCACGAGGATTTACAGTAGCCACTAACATGGTATCAGAACGACCAACATCGTTTCTTCCAAAATCCCCTGTATCAATTCCAAGTAGTAAAACTGAGAAAGGATCGCCTTCTTTCACCTTCACACTCTCAGGCCGTCCTTCAACAGGTACGCTCATCTTTTCTGCAACATTTTTGACATCAAAATATGTTTTAGCAAAAAAGATTCCTGCTCCGGCTAAACAAATTACTAAAACTGTTGCTAAAGCAATCAGAGTCTTTTTGAGACCACTCATTTTTTTCTTTGGCTTATTTGATTTATTATTTTGTTCACTTCTACTTTTTCTTGTTTCCATAAGTCATCTCCTAAACATCTCTTAATTAATAAATGTATTCTAACATAGAATGATATACGTTGTTTATCATTTTAGGTGAACCTTAAACAAATTTAAACATTTAAATAATTTCCTAAAAAATGCTCTTTATTTGATACACAGCCTGTTTGATAATATCTGGGTGTGTTCCTAAGTTAAGTCGAATACAAGTTTTACTTTTATCACTAAACCACTCTCCGTAGTCAACAGCTACTTTTGCTTTATGTTGAATGTCTTGGATACTCACCTCACCATTTAGGTAAAAAGATAAATCAATCCATGCCAAGTAAGTTCCTTGTTTGTCATAGACTACAGCTTTTGGGAGTAACTCCTTAAATAGCTCTTTAAGTAAGATGAAATTATTGTCAATGACTTGATTTAAAGATGCTAACCATTTTAGGCCATATTCATAACTAGCCTGTGTTGCTACCATTCCAAATAAACTTGGTGCATTATTAACTACAATTTTAGCAAACAAATCATATTGCTCTTGTTTTTCTTTCGAAGGAATCACAATATGTGAATGTAGCAGACTAGCTAAATTAAATGATTTCGATGCAGAATTTAAGATAATCAGATTCTCTCTATACTTCTCACCTATATTAAGAACACTAACAAATGTATAACCACTCGCTACAAAATCTTGATGAATTTCATCAGATACTACTAAACAATCGTGTTTAGAGCAGATATCAAGTAATTTTTCTAATTCTGTTTGAGACCACACCCGACCAACAGGATTGTGAGGTGAACAGTGAATTAACATCTTGATTTGATGTGCTTTTATCTTTGCTTCAATATCATCAAAGTCCATCTCATACTGTTCATGTTCTATAACCAAATCTGATACAACTAATTTCCGCTGATTATCACGCACAGCATCAAAAAATGGATAATAGACAGGTGCTAAAATCATAATACTATCATGCTTTTTAGTGAAACATTGAATCATATAATGAATCGAATTGACCACACCGGTACTAAAACGTATCCAATCTTGTTTTATCTTCATATCATGTTGATTTAGTTGCCAATCTAGATATGTCTCATAATAATTTTTAGGTGGCATACTATAGCCAAATATTCCATGATCTACCCTCTCAGATAGAGCGTGCTGAACCTCTTTTGGTACTTTAAAATCCAGATCAGCAACCCAAAGTGGTAATAATCCTTCTTCACCATAAGTATTTGTCATACCATCCCATTTTATAGAATCTGTACCTATTCTTGGTACATAATATTGATGAATAAAATCCTCCATTTAATCACCTCTCTTCTCTTCCTTTCCTTCTTAATACCATCATAATAGAAATACCAGACAAAACAAATAAAAATTTCTTTTTTTCTAAAAACACTTGTTTATTAAATTAGTTAGGTGTAGAACAACTTTAAATTAAGCAACCCTAAAAAGTAGGGTGACATGATTTCTTTACTCAATATAACAGAAAAAGATAATGCTGTAATACAAACAATTAATCACCCTGATCAAGATATGACACAACGTTTTTACGACTTAGGTTTTTATCCGGGAACACTTGTGAAAAAAGTTCTAACTAGTCCAAAAGGAGATCCTATTGCCTATAGAGTACGTGGAACAACCATTGCAATTAGAAATTATGATGCAGCATATGTGGAGGTAATGATACAAGATGGACATGACAGCTAATGGATTTATTATAGACAAAAAAGAACCCAGTGATTTAGTGATTTCTTTAGCTGGAAATCCTAATGTTGGAAAAAGCTCAATTTTTAATGAATTAACAAGGCTCAGGCAACACATAGGAACTATTACAGACTTTAGCTCACTAGAGCAATTTAGACAATTACTGCTTGATAATGGCTGGACTTGGTTAACAGCTATGAATGTGATTTTATTTATCCTATATCACTGGTCATGTTCCACTACACTACTAACTATTTATAAAGAGACCAAAAGTAAAAAATGGACCTTTGCATCATTTATAATTCCAACCATTATTGGTGTAGGTATTACTATGATGACAACATTTATCGCTCATTTATTTCATTTAGTCTAAATATAATCTAAATTATAAAAACAAAAAAACTTTTGACATGATCATGTCAAAAGTTTTTTTATTTTTATGGGTAAATACGTTGTAATAAACGTGGGAATGGACTTGCCTCTCTCACGTGATCAATACCACAAACCCAGGTTACAGTTCGCTCTAAACCTAAACCAAATCCAGAATGAGGAACAGCCCCGTAGCGTTGTAGATCTAAGTACCATTCATAATCTTTACGATCTAAACCATCTTTTTCAATTTCAGCTAATAAATAGTCGTAACCAATCGCACGTTCACTACCACCTATAATTTCACCATATCCTTCCGGTGCAATTAAGTCAGCACGGATTACTACATCTTCTCTTGTTGGATGTGGTTTCATGTAAAACGGACTCATTGATTTTGGATAATTTAAAATGAATACTGGTTTTTCATAGTGATTGGCAATAAACGTTTCATGTGGTGAACCAAAGTCATCACCCCATGTGATATCCTCAAAACCATTTTGTTGTAATAATTCGACAGCCTCATCATAAGAAATTCTAGGGAAAGGTAGTTGAGTATATTTTTTAAGTAACTCAGTATCTCTTTCTAAAACATCTAAAGCATAGTCACAATTTTCTAACACTTTCTCAATCATAAAGGCAACATACTGCTCTTGAATTTCTAAACTTTCTTCTTGTTCGACAAAAGCCATCTCTGGCTCCATCATCCAAAATTCTGTTAAATGACGGCGTGTTTTTGATTTTTCAGCACGGAATGTTGGACCAAATGAAAAGACTTTACCAAAAGCCATTGCTGCTGCTTCTAAGTACAATTGACCAGTTTGTGATAGATAAGCTTCCTTACCAAAATAATCAGTCTCAAATAGCTCTGTTGTTCCTTCTGGTGCACTACTTGTTAAAATCGGTGGATCAATTTTAATGAAACCACGATCATTAAAAAATTCATAAGTAGCACGAATTAATTCATTTCTCACTTGCATAATCGCATGTTGCTTAGATGAACGTAACCATAAATGACGATGATCCATTAAAAAGTCTGTTCCATGCTCTTTTGGAGTAATTGGGTAATCAATACTTTCTCCAACCACTTCGATTCCAGTAATACCAATTTCATAGCCGAATTTAGAACGTGTATCTTCTCTAATTTCACCAGTTACGATAACTGATGTTTCTTGGTTTAAACTTTTAGCTAAATCAAAAAGTTCTTCACCTACTTCACTTTTTACAATAACTCCTTGGAAAAATGCAGACCCATCTCTTAATTGTAAGAAGGCGATTTTTCCACTAGAGCGCTTATTGGCTACCCATGCCCCTATTTTAACTGTTTCTCCAACATGATTTTTTGAATCAATAATATTGATTGTTTCCATTTCAACACCCCATCATTTCAAATTTCTTTTACGATCAATAAAGTTTCCTATCCGGTCTATCGCCTCTGTCAATGTCTCAATATCTGTAGCATAACTTAAGCGAATATGGTGATCGGTTCCAAAAGCTCTACCAGATACGACCGCTACGTGTTCTTCAATCAGTAAATCACTAACCCACTCAGAAACATCCTCATAACCACATATACTCAAGCACTCACTAATATCTGGAAAAAAATAAAAAGCCCCTGCAGGTTTTTCAATTTTCACACCAGGTAACTGACTTAGTAGAGGATATGTTTGATTTAAACGCTCCTCAAAAGCTTGCCTCATAATCTCAACGTCAGCTTGACTACCATTTAAGGCTTCAATAGCTGCATACTGACTCACAGCAGCTGGGTTGCTAGTTGATTGAGAGACTATTTTAGCCATCTGTTGAATTAATTTTTGATTACCTAAGACATAACCTATTCGCCAACCTGTCATTGAATAGGCTTTTGATACCCCATTAATAACAATCGATTGTTCTTTGATTTCCTTGGATATACTTGCTATTGATGTAAATACATTCCCATTATAAACTAATTTAGCATAAATATCATCGGCAATCAGATAAATATTGTTTTTTACTGCCCATTCTCCAATGGATTCTAACTCTTGTCTTGTATACACTGAGCCTGTAGGATTAGTAGGCGTATTTAAAACAAGAGCTTTTGTTTTACGACTAAGTTGTTGATTCAACTCATCTACTGTCACTTTATACTGATTTTCTAATTTTGTTTTAACAACTACTGCCTTAGCTTCAGCTAACTCAATTTGAGCAACATAACTCACCCAGTAAGGCTCTGGAACTAGGACCTCATCACTTGGATTTAAAAGAGCTTGAAAGAGGCTGTACAGAACAAATTTAGCCCCTGTTCCTACTAAAACTTCATCCATCTGATAGACTAACCCATAATCTAACTTCGTTCGGTTAATAATGGCTTGTTTTAAGTTCACTAAGCCAGTGGCTGGTGTATAAAAACTGGCAGAACCATTTTTAATTGAAGCAATAGCTGCCTCTTCTATTGCTTTTGGCGTTGTAAAATCTGGCTCTCCAAGCGTTAAATCTAATACTTCAACCCCTTGATCTTTTAACTCTTTAGCTTTAGCGGCTGCTGCTAGTGTTTGCGAAGGTTGCATGTTAACTACTTTTTTTGATAGATACATTAAAAGCATCTCCTTTAAACGCCTATTATTTTTTCAATAATCTTTCCTGTTTTAAAATCAACTAAATAATAATTTAGCTCATGATTTTTACCATCTGCTGAAATTTCCCACACAGGCTTGTTATCAACCATTCCTAAATTAATATTTTTTATATGAGTTGTTTCATTTGAGTCTAGTACAGCTTGTACTGCTTCACCATAATGAACCCCGTCTTTTGTATCATAAACAATACCTTCTTTACCGTCTTCAGGTATAATGACAATTTTCCCCTGATTTTTATCATCTTTTCCTACAATGGTAAAAAATGATTGGTCTCTTGTAAACCAGTAAAACTCATCTACTTGTTTAATATTACCAATGTCCTTTGCAATTTTAACAGCTTGTTTTTTCGCTGCTCGTTGAGGACTTGTTGATTTAATTAATACAAAACCAATCGCTAAAATAATAATCATCAACACAATAGATGTGTATTTTGCTATTTTATGTCCTTTCATTATAAACCTCCTAATTTATTGTTGATTTGTCATCAAAAAAAGCTGTCATGTCCTCTAGTATATCCTTCATAGGTAAATAATCCACTGATAGGCTCTCTGGTAAATAAGACAACAGAGCTTTGTGATAATCACTTGTCATGAAACGCTCATCAAGCATCATCACAACTCCCTTATCTTGAGGACTTCTAAGTAGACGACCTAATCCTTGCCTTAACCTTAAGCCAGCAAGAGGTAGTGCATCCACTTTAAAAGGGTTTAATCCTTGATCCTCAAGCATTTGATACCTAGCCTGTACAAAAGGTCGATTGGGGGGATCAAATGGAATTTTAGTCATCATCACAATATCCACTAGATCACTCTCAAAATCAACACCTTCCCAAAAACTTGTTGCACCTAAAATAATAGAGTGCTCCCCTTGATTAACTTTTTTTATAATTTTCTCTTTTGTTCCTGTAATTCCTTGAGCTAATACCTGTACTTGTGTATTAGCATAGTAATCATTTAATTGTCTAAAAGTTGCTTGTAATAACTTATGATTTGTAAACAAAATCAAAATATTCTTTTCTTGTGTTTTATAAACTTTCTTAACAATCTGACTAATTCTTTTAGCAAAGTCTTTTGTATCATGAACTGCTTGAAATTGTGGATGTCTGACAACATAAAATCGACTTTGCTTGTCATAATGATATAAAGAAGGTAACTTTATACTTTTTACATGCTCCAGCTTTAGCCTATCCTCAAAATAATGACTATCCTTATCTAATTGTAACGTTCCACTAGTATAAACGATTTTTTTAGCTTGCTTATACCAATCATGATCACTAAGCATTGTTTCTTGCATATTAACCATCAAAACGTTTAAATGCGACTTATGCTGATTAAACCACTTCACTTCCCCTTTATTAGAAAATGTAAAAATTGACATAAAAGAGTCTCCTAATAAAACCAATTCCTCTAAACGACTTAAATAATCAATTAAATTTATAGCCGATCCTCGGTAGACAGATTCTTTAATACTCTGTTTAAGAACTATTAATTCCTTAAATAACAAATTCGTCTCTGACATATTCTTTTTGGCAAAACTAATTTGAGTCAAGTAGTCATCTAAATTCATGATAGTATCTTGCTTAGTTTCAGATACTTTAAAAAATTGCATTAAGCTAAACTCTAGCCATTCCAAATTTTCTCTTAATTCATTTATTATATTATTAGCCAAATCAACAAGGTGATTTAAAGATACCTCAGATGATTTTTCAGATACCTCCCCGTATGATAAAAGTGATTTTATTAAAAAGTTAGTATTATTAAAAGAAAATCGAATCATTGCTGTTTCCTCAGCCATTTGAGGTAACCTGTGAGCCTCATCAACCACTACATAATCACTACTTGGTAATTGCTTTTTAATTCTAAACTGATCAGAAAGTAAAAAAGCATGGTTAACTACTATGAAATCTGCATGTTGGCATTTCTTATCCAAGTAAAGATAAAAGTCTTCTTCATAAAAAGAAGATTTTTTTGACATCACATGACTTCCCGGGTGAGCAATATGTTTATAGATAATATTTGTTTTATTGACATTAATTTCATCTAGATCCCCTGTTGTTGTAATTAATAACCAAGATAAAATTGCCATTTGTGTGATAACATAATGTTTTTGCTCATTGCCATATTCATTGATTAAACCTACTTTAAAAGCATCTAAATAAATATAGTGGCGCTGACTCTTTCTAAGTACTGCAATAGCTTGAGCCTTCATTAAATCATTAAAGAAGGGTATGTCTTTTGAAACAAATTGTTCTTGAAGCATGATAGTAGAAGTAGATATTAAAACAGGCTTATTATATTTTTTAGAAGTGAAAGGGTAAATATATCCCATCGTTTTACCAATTCCTGTTTCTGCCTCAATCAATAAATTTTTGGCTTTATCATCTTGTAAAAATACCTCAATATTATCAACCATCACTTGTTGTGTTGGACGAAGAAGATTTTTGTTACTATCTTCTTTAAAAAATTCCTTAGTATTCAGAAAAGAATAATCTTTTTCTTTTAGTGCCAATCCATCAACAATTTTAATCCCTTCATTTAATTGTCTATTTTTGACCTGTTTATTTTTATTCAATACCATTTCAAAAAATAAGTGATTATCAACACCCATATGTTTTGATAAATCAGTTAGGCTCTCTAGAGTCACTAAAGGATAAGTATTAAGTCTTTCCATCATCTTAATTAACCCATTAGCGGTCACATAAGCATCACTTAAAGCTTCATGAGGATTTTCATGAAGTATTTGTAACTCACTTGCCATATCACTTACCCGAAACCCATTTGATGTTGGGTAAATTGCTTGAAACAACTCTACAGTATCTATACACTCAAGAGCTAAAGGCTCAATACCTGCTCGGACTAATTCGCTATTTAAAAAATTAAAATCAAAAAAAACATTATGAGCTACAAAGACACAACCGTCTAACATTTGACGAATTGTAAACCCTACATCTTCAAAATAAGGTGCCTGAGTGACATCTGAGTTGGTTATACCAGTTAATAGACTGATAGTTTTAGGAATTGAACGTAAGGGATTTATATCTATTGAAAATTGATTAACAATTTGTGAATTTTCAATAAATACACAAGCAAATTGAATAATCTTATCATGCTCTTGATCGGTACCTGTTGTTTCAATATCTACAACAGCAAATAAACTATTTGTATCCAATCCATATCTCCCTCCTTTTCATACAAATATGATTATACTATATTTCGATTTTTTTTCATTAAACAATTTATAAACAAATAGATTTATCAGTTCGATTGTGTTCAAATAAAATCTATGGTTAAATAGATTATATAACGATTTATATAAAATTTAACTAGGTGGATATCTAATACTATGAAATATTTAAAAATTACAGGTATAGTCATTCTAATTATTTGGATAATAGCTCTTATTTTTACCTATAATCATTCTTTCTTCTGGTATGCCTATTTTATCATATCAGCTATCGCCATTCTTTTAGCAGGTATTTTATTATATCAAAAAGAAATTATGGATTTTACAAATAAGAATAATTCATTTATGAATAGACTAAGACATGCCTCAACCAAATCCTTACCATATGAGGAAGATGATTACTACGACATTATTGTAACTAAAAATAATCGACGTAAAAAGAAACGCCGCAAAAAACGACATTCTTTTGAAATTGGCCATGTTGCCAATCGTAGAAAAAATACGAAAGACTCAAGAATTATCATCAATGAATCACCTTCAAACATTCGGAATAAAGAATACTTACATACAAATATTCCAAGCCTTTACGAAGGAGAAGCTCAACAAATCTTATTTGATACCATTCAAAGACTAAAACAACAATCCTTTTTTACTAGTTTTTATGGAAATGTCACTAACGAAGATCTCATTACCAAGTTTGATGAGTACCAAAATCGAAATATTTTTGAATTGTATGATCATATTTTACCTAATACATATGCAAAATTATTATATGACCCAGCATCAGATAGTAATAGAATCGCTATTTTTTTACCAAATATTGATCCTTCTACCCCAGATGATTCTCTTGGTTTTATTGCTATTGAGGATAGTTATAAAGCGGATATGTTATTAAAAAAATATTCAGATATTCAAGTTTTCCCGACTATTCTTGGTGGGACGTATAAACGTGCTTATATGAATTCACAAGGAGAAATTAAAATCATTAAAGATTTTATTAGCTATAATTTAACTATCTCTCTAGCATTTTATAATGCTTAGGTGAGGCTCAAAAGTAGAAAGCTTTTTTTATACGTGCTAATATGTAAATCATAGAGAAAGGATGATTTAGATTATGAAAATGGCACATACTTGTGTAAGAGTGAAAGATTTAGATGCTTCTTTAGATTTTTATCAAAAAGCTTTTGATTTTGAAATTTCAAGAAGAAGAGATTTTCCTGATAGTAAATTTAGTTTAGTTTATTTAACTTTACCAGGTGATGATTACGAATTAGAGCTAACTTACAACTATGATTCAGATGGTTATGACCTTGGAAATGGTTATGGTCATATTGCAATCGCAACAGATGATTTGGAAGGTTTACACGCTAAACACAAAGCAGCAGGCTTTGATGTTACTGATCTTAAAAATTTACCTGGCGTTCCTCCATCATACTATTTTGTCATTGATCCAGATGGCTATAAAATTGAAGTTATTCGTTTTAAATAAGATAAATAAACCAATAATAATGACATAAACTGTAGAAGTTAGATAAGAAAACTAACTTCTACAGTTTTTTTGTGATTAAAATTAACCATTATCGTTTCTCAAATCTTAAGTAGGTCATAAAAAGAAGATGATTTCATTATATTAAATCTTAGCAGTCATTTTTATAGTGCTGACATAATATAATAAAAAAAGAGTAGGTTTTGATAGGGTAAAATATTTTGTGTAAATAGAAATTTAGGGTAGAAAAAAAGAAAGTCCATTCTGTAAAACGCCGATTGTAAAATTAAGCTAGACAAATAAAAAAATCATTTGTGATACACTCAAATTGTCCAAATTGTATTTCCGACGAAAGAAAACAAGGAGAGTGATCACAAATGACCTATGTACAGCTTACTACAGACGAGCTTGTTTTAATAGAATCTTATTATCACCAAGCTAAAAAAGTTAAACATGTTGCTGATACTTTAAAAAGATCAAGACAAACTATTTATAATGTTTACAACGCTTTAAATGAGGGATTATCTATTCTAGATTACTATCAAAGATACAAAAAAATAAAAAGAAATGTGGAAGGCGTCCTATTTCTTTACCTGATAATGAAACAAAATATATTCAAAACAAAGTGGCTCAAGGATGGACTCCTGACGTGATTATCGGTCATGATGAGATTTCTATTTCTTGTTCTGTTCGGACACTTTATAGATTGTTCTCGCGTGAATCTTTTGATTCCACAACTTTACCAATGAAAGGTAAAAGAAAACCTAATGGGCATAAAGAAAAACGAGGTAAACAAGCATTTAAACAAACCATTCATCAGAGAGACGCTGAGCATAACGAGTTTCAAAGTGAATTTGGTCACCTAGAAGGTGACACTATTGTTGGGAAAAATCATAACAGTGCTGTTATTACATTAGTTGAAAGGTTATCAAAAGTTATTATTACCTTAAAGCCAACAGGGAGACACGCTATAGATATTGAGAATAGCTTAAATGAATGGTTAAAAAAATGCCCTAATCACTTGTTTAAATCTATCACATTTGATTGTGGCAAAGAGTTTTCTAACTGGAAATCTATCAGTAACTTAAATGATATTGATATCTACTTTGCTGACCCTGGTACACCTTCACAACGAGGTTTAAATGAAAATTCTAATGGGCTATTGCGTAAGGATGGATTGCCTAAGAAAATGGATTTCAACGAAGTTGATGAATCTTTCATTCAATCTGTTGCATCCAAAAGAAATAATATTCCTAGAAAATCATTAAACTATAAAACACCATTAGAAGTATTTTTGAGATATGTAGACAATGACATTTTGTCTAGCTTAATTTGACAAATGAAAATTTAATTAAAAAGAAGAAGGAGGAAAAATCCCCCTTCTTCTAATGCCTTATTTTATCAATTTTTAAATATCAACACGATTTGACGAAGAGCCTTTAATTATCTATTTTTCAATATATGACCGCTTATACTGAATCTCATTTATAAAATTTTACAAAAAAAAGAAGATGATTTCTCATCTTCAATCACTCCGGCAGTAGGACTCGAACCTACGACATCATGATTAACAGTCATGCGCTACTACCAACTGAGCTATGCCGGAAAAATATTTATTTTGGTACTAACTCCGGCAGTAGGACTCGAACCTACGACATCATGATTAACAGTCATGCGCTACTACCAACTGAGCTATGCCGGAATGATACAAAGCGTAGCAGCGTCCTACCCTCACAAGGGGAAACCCCTCACTACTCTCGGCGCTAAAAAGCTTAACTTCTGTGTTCGGCATGGTTACAGGTGTATCCTTTTTGCCATCACCACTACACTTTTGTATCTATATGAGTGATTATTCACTCAAAACTGGATTTGAAATTAGACAACATATAATCGTCCACCGCTTATGTGGTTAAGTCCTCGACCGATTAGTACTAGTCCGCTCCATGCATCACTGCACTTCCACTTCTAGCCTATCTACCTGATAATCTTTCAGGGGTCTTACTTCCTTAAAGGAATGGGAAATCTAATCTTGAGGGGGGCTTCACGCTTAGATGCTTTCAGCGTTTATCCCGTCCATACATAGCTACCCAGCAATGCCCTTGGCAGAACAACTGGTACACCAGAGGTATGTCCATCCCGGTCCTCTCGTACTAAGGACAGCTCCTCTCAAATTTCCAACGCCCGCGACGGATAGGGACCGAACTGTCTCACGACGTTCTGAACCCAGCTCGCGTGCCGCTTTAATGGGCGAACAGCCCAACCCTTGGGACCGACTACAGCCCCAGGATGCGACGAGCCGACATCGAGGTGCCAAACCTCCCCGTCGATGTGAACTCTTGGGGGAGATAAGCCTGTTATCCCCAGGGTAGCTTTTATCCGTTGAGCGATGGCCCTTCCATGCGGAACCACCGGATCACTAAGCCCGACTTTCGTCCCTGCTCGAATTGTAACTCTCGCAGTCAAGCTCCCTTTTGCCTTTACACTCTACGAATGATTTCCAACCATTCTGAGGGAACCTTTGGGCGCCTCCGTTACTTTTTAGGAGGCGACCGCCCCAGTCAAACTGTCCATCTGACACTGTCTCCCATCACGATCAGTGATGCGGGTTAGAATGGTCATAACACAAGGGTAGTATCCCACCAGCGCCTCTCTCGAAACTAGCGTCCCGAGTTCTACGGCTCCTACCTATCCTGTACATGTGTCACAAACATTCAATATCAAACTACAGTAAAGCTCCATGGGGTCTTTCCGTCCTGTCGCGGGTAACCTGCATCTTCACAGGTACTAAAATTTCACCGAGTCTCTCGTTGAGACAGTGCCCAAATCGTTACGCCTTTCGTGCGGGTCGGAACTTACCCGACAAGGAATTTCGCTACCTTAGGACCGTTATAGTTACGGCCGCCGTTTACTGGGGCTTCAATTCTTAGCTTCGCAAATAAATGCTAACCAATCCTCTTAACCTTCCAGCACCGGGCAGGCGTCAGCCCCTATACGTCATCTTTCGATTTTGCAGAGACCTGTGTTTTTGATAAACAGTCGCTTGGGCCTATTCACTGCGGCTGAACTTGCGTTCAGCACCCCTTCTCCCGAAGTTACGGGGTCATTTTGCCGAGTTCCTTAACGAGAGTTCTCTCGCTCACCTTAGGATTCTCTCCTCGACTACCTGTGTCGGTTTGCGGTACGGGTCGTTTGCTTCTAACTAGAAGATTTTCTTGGCAGTGTGATATTAGAACTTCGGTACTTTATTTCCCTACACATCACAACTCATCCTTAAAGGAGTAAGCATTTGACTCACTCCAAGACTTGTTGCTTGTACGCACATATCCAACAGTGCGCTTCTGTAACCTCCTGCGTCCCTCCATTGTTCAAACAAAACAAACGAGTACAGGAATCTCAACCTGTTGTCCATCGCCTACGCCTTTCGGCCTCGGCTTAGGTCCCGACTAACCCTGGGAGGACGAGCCTTCCCCAGGAAACCTTAGTCATTCGGTGGACAGGATTCTCACCTGTCTTTCGCTACTCATACCGGCATTCTCACTTCTAAGCGCTCCACCAGTCCTCACGATCTGACTTCTGCGCACTTAGAACGCTCTCCTACCATAGAACCAAAAGGTTCTATCCACAGCTTCGGTAATATGTTTAGCCCCGGTACATTTTCGGCGCAAGGGCACTCGACTAGTGAGCTATTACGCACTCTTTAAATGGTGGCTGCTTCTAAGCCAACATCCTAGTTGTTTGTGCACCCTCACATCCTTTTCCACTTAACATATATTTGGGGACCTTAGCTGGTGGTCTGGGCTGTTTCCCTTTCGACAATGGATCTTATCACTCACTGTCTGACTCCCGGACATAAATGAATGGCATTCGGAGTTTATCTGAATTCGGTAACCCAAGACGGGCCCCTAGTCCAAACAGTGCTCTACCTCCATCATTCTTAATTCCGAGGCTAGCCCTAAAGCTATTTCGGAGAGAACCAGCTATCTCCAAGTTCGATTGGAATTTCTCCGCTACCCACACCTCATCCCCGCACTTTTCAACGTACGTGGGTTCGGTCCTCCAGTGCGTTTTACCACACCTTCAACCTGGACATGGGTAGGTCACATGGTTTCGGGTCTACGACAACATACTCATTCGCCCTATTCAGACTCGCTTTCGCTACGGCTCCACTTCTTCAGTTTAACCTCGCATGCTATCGTAACTCGCCGGTTCATTCTGCAAAAGGCACGCCATCACCCATTAACGGGCTTTGACTTCTTGTAGGCACACGGTTTCAGGTTCTATTTCACTCCCCTTCCGGGGTGCTTTTCACCTTTCCCTCACGGTACTGGTTCACTATCGGTCACTAGAGAGTATTTAGCCTTGGGAGATGGTCCTCCCGGATTCCGACGGAATTTCTCGTGTTCCGCCGTACTCAGGATACTCATAGGTGCATTGAAAGTTTCGCCTACGGGGCTTTTACCCTCTTCGGCTGACCTTTCCAGGTCACTTCGACTACTTTCAACAACTACCATGTTTGAGTCCTACAACCCCAACAAGCAAGCTTGTTGGTTTGGGCTTCTTCCGTTTCGCTCGCCGCTACTAAGGAAATCGATTTTTCTTTCTCTTCCTGCAGGTACTTAGATGTTTCAGTTCTCTGCGTCTACCTTCCAGTGGCTATGTATTCACCACTGGATAACATCCTACAAAAGATGCTGGGTTCCCCCATTCGGAAATCTCCGGATCATAGCTTACTTACAGCTCCCCGAAGCGTATCGGCGTTAGTCCCGTCCTTCATCGGCTTCTAGTGCCAAGGCATCCACCGTGCGCCCTTATTCACTTAACCTTTTCTAACCTTACGGTTAGCTACTAATTTTTCGTTAACCAATAATTAGCGATAATTATTGACTAACACATTTCACAGCTCTTTATTAAGAAACTGATCAACGCGGTGTTCTCGGTTTATATTGATATCTAACTTCAATTATCCAGTTTTCAATGAACAAATATTGATGAATTATTTCATCAAATGGAGCCTAGCGGGATCGAACCGCTGACCTCCTGCGTGCAAGGCAGGCGCTCTCCCAGCTGAGCTAAGGCCCCTAATTTTGAGAATAAATCTCTCAAAACTGAACAAAGATAAGACGTAATGTGTTTTCCGTAATATTCCTTAGAAAGGAGGTGATCCAGCCGCACCTTCCGATACGGCTACCTTGTTACGACTTCACCCCAATCATCTGTCCCACCTTAGGCGGCTGGCTCCATAAAGGTTACCTCACCGACTTTGGGTGTTACAAACTCTCGTGGTGTGACGGGCGGTGTGTACAAGGCCCGGGAACGTATTCACCGTGGCATGCTGATCCACGATTACTAGCGATTCCGGCTTCATGTAGGCGAGTTGCAGCCTACAATCCGAACTGAGAACAGCTTTAAGAGATTAGCTAAACCTCGCGGTCTTGCGACTCATTGTACTGTCCATTGTAGCACGTGTGTAGCCCAGGTCATAAGGGGCATGATGATTTGACGTCATCCCCACCTTCCTCCGGTTTGTCACCGGCAGTCTTGCTAGAGTGCCCAACTTAATGATGGCAACTAACAATAAGGGTTGCGCTCGTTGCGGGACTTAACCCAACATCTCACGACACGAGCTGACGACAACCATGCACCACCTGTCACTTTGTCCCCGAAGGGAAAGCTCTATCTCTAGAGTGGTCAAAGGATGTCAAGACCTGGTAAGGTTCTTCGCGTTGCTTCGAATTAAACCACATGCTCCACCGCTTGTGCGGGCCCCCGTCAATTCCTTTGAGTTTCAGCCTTGCGGCCGTACTCCCCAGGCGGAGTGCTTAATGCGTTAACTACAGCACTGAAGGGCGGAAACCCTCCAACACTTAGCACTCATCGTTTACGGCGTGGACTACCAGGGTATCTAATCCTGTTTGCTCCCCACGCTTTCGAGCCTCAGCGTCAGTTACAGACCAGAGAGTCGCCTTCGCCACTGGTGTTCCTCCATATATCTACGCATTTCACCGCTACACATGGAATTCCACTCTCCTCTTCTGCACTCAAGTCTTCCAGTTTCCAATGACCTTCCTCGGTTGAGCCGAGAGCTTTCACATCAGACTTAAAAGACCGCCTGCGCTCGCTTTACGCCCAATAAATCCGGACAACGCTTGCCACCTACGTATTACCGCGGCTGCTGGCACGTAGTTAGCCGTGGCTTTCTGGTTAGATACCGTCAAGGTGATAGCAGTTACTCTATCACTTGTTCTTCTCTAACAACAGAGTTTTACGATCCGAAAACCTTCTTCACTCACGCGGCGTTGCTCGGTCAGACTTTCGTCCATTGCCGAAGATTCCCTACTGCTGCCTCCCGTAGGAGTCTGGGCCGTGTCTCAGTCCCAGTGTGGCCGATCACCCTCTCAGGTCGGCTATGCATCATGGTCTTGGTAGGCCATTACCCCACCAACTAACTAATGCACCGCGGGCCCAACCATCAGTGACACTTAAAAGCGTCTTTCATCTTCTCTCCATGTGAAGAAAAGAATTATGCGGTATTAGCACCTGTTTCCAAGTGTTATCCCCCTCTGATGGGCAGGTTGCCCACGTGTTACTCACCCGTCCGCCACTCACTTCTCTTCCCGGTGGAGCAAGCTCCGGTGGGAAGAGAAGTTCGTTCGACTTGCATGTATTAGGCACGCCGCCAGCGTTCGTCCTGAGCCAGGATCAAACTCTCAATAAAAGTTGATTAACATCCTAAGATGTTTAGCTCATTTGTTTTAAAAATTGCTAGCGAATTTATTCACTAAATATGGTTTGTTTTTACTAATAAAAACACCCTACACATTTGGTTCGTCTTACTTTGTTCAGTTTTCAAAGATCTAATCTTGTTGCATCAGCAACTTTTATATAATACCAAGTTTGAGATTATTTGTCAATAGTTTTTTATGATTTTAAAAAACTTTTTTATAACCGCTCACCTTGTTACTTGGAACAAAAAATATAATAACAAAAAAAAAAGAAGAAGTCAACATTTTAAAAAAATATCGACTTTCTATTTAATTTCGCCGATTGTAAAATTAAACTAGACAAATAAAAAAATCATTTGTGATACACTCAAATTGTCCAAATTGTATTTCCGACGAAAGAAAACAAGGAGAGTGATCACAAATGACCTATATACATCTTACTACAGACGAGCTTGTTTTAATAGAATCTTATTATCACCAAGCTAAAAAAGTTAAACATGTTGCTGATACTTTAAAAAGATCAAGACAAACTATTTATAATGTTTACAACGCTTTAAATGAGGGATTATCTATTCTAGATTACTATCAAAGATACAAAAAAAATAAAAAGAAATGTGGAAGGCGTCCTATTTCTTTACCTGATAATGAAACAAAATATATTCAAAACAAAGTGGCTCAAGGATGGACTCCTGACGTGATTATCGGTCGTGCTGAGATTTCTATTTCTTGTTCTGTTCGGACACTTTATAGATTGTTCTCGCGTGAATCTTTTGATTCCACAACTTTACCAATGAAAGGTAAAAGAAAACCTAATGGGCATAAAGAAAAACGAGGTAAACAAGCATTTAAACGAACCATTCATCAGAGAGACGCTGAGCATAACGAGTTTCAAAGTGAATTTGGTCACCTAGAAGGTGACACTATTGTTGGGAAAAATCATAAAAGTGCTGTTATTACATTAGTTGAAAGGTTATCAAAAGTTATTATTACCTTAAAGCCAACAGGGAGACACGCTATAGATATTGAGAATAGCTTAAATGAATGGTTAAAAAAATGCCCTAATCACTTGTTTAAATCTATCACATTTGATTGTGGCAAAGAATTTTCTAACTGGAAATCTATCAGTAACTTAAATGATATTGATATCTACTTTGCTGACCCTGGTACACCTTCACAACGAGGTTTAAATGAAAATTCTAATGGGCTATTGCGTAAGGATGGATTGCCTAAGAAAATGGATTTCAACGAAGTTGATGAATCTTTCATTCAATCTGTTGCATCCAAAAGAAATAATATTCCTAGAAAATCATTAAACTATAAAACACCATTAGAAGTATTTTTGAGCTATGTAGACAATGACATTTTGTCTAGCTTAATTTGACAAATGAAATTTAATAAAAATACGGCACGCCACTAACATTAAATTTTTGCAAAACTTCTCTTAAAATTGAAGGTGTCTCCCATAAAAAGACGTTATCTTCCATATCATGTAACAATTTGGTTTCATCCATACTGAATACGTAAAACGGGACTTTTTCTTCATGAATATTAATATTCGTTAATTCAACAAGGTCCATATGACTAGAATCCAATCCAACAACATCGTTTAACTCATCTAAAATACAAGCAAGGCTAGTAACATTTGAATTTCCAGATACATTAATAAAAGCAACGTCTTTGTTTTCTTTCTTTACTAAAAATTTTTTATGACCATTTTCTTGATTAAGAATAACCGTACCAGCAACTTTGGATTGTTCCAAATGAAAACACCTCTTCATTAATTTTTTTAGATTGACTATATTATATTTATCGTTCTAACTTTACCACACTTTCAGAAAAAAATCAGTCTTTTTCCAATAAATCGTCTAAAAATTCATTCACCCAACCATCTAACTTTTCATCAATCGAAGTAAAGCCAATTGTTTTATATCTATTAGTAAAATACTTTTTCTTTTTATATACAACAGGAACTGCTTCCTGAAAAACTCGTAGTGATAAACTGATTTTTTTAGTGTATTCATCAATATCTATAATTTGAACAGTGACCTTATCTCCAATTTCTAGTTCTTCATTAATATTTTTGATAAAACCATGCTTGACTTCAGACACATGAATAAGACCTTGTTGTTCATCTCCAAGAGATACAAATGCACCATATGGCTGAATTCCTGTTATCTCACCTTCTAATACCATCCCTATTTTAAATTCCATTTTTCTACCTTCTTTTTCTATCTATATATTCAATAGATATTTTAACATAAAAAAAGAAGATAGAAAGCATTTCGTTGATGAAAGCTACTATCTTCTTAAATTTATTAATTTTTAAGCATCAATGATGATTTCATCAATCACAACATCGTGAACTGGACGGTCTTGGCGGTCGCTTTTCACTTTAGAAATCTCATCTACAACATCCATGCCTTCAACTACATGTCCAAAAACAGTATGTTTGAAATCTAACCAAGGTGTTCCACCTGATTTGTATGCTTCCATAATTTCCTCTGGGTAGCCAGCACCTTCTAATTGTCCCAACATATTAGCCGGTACATTTTCATTTTGAACAATGAAAAATTGACTCCCGTTAGTGTTAGGTCCTGCATTAGCCATTGATAATGCGCCTCTTAAGTTAAATAACTGATTAGAGAACTCATCTTCAAACTTATCACCATAAATGCTCTCTCCACCCATACCTGTTCCAGTAGGATCTCCACCTTGAATCATGAAATCAGAGATAACACGGTGAAAAATTACACCATTATAGTAGCCTTTGTTACTTAATTCAACAAAGTTTTTAACGGTCTTAGGTGCTTGTTCTGGGAATAAAACAATTTTAATATCCCCTCTATTTGTTTTAATTGTTCCTGTTGTTGCTTGCTCTTTGGCAACAAGTTGTGGGTATTTTGACATAATGTAATTCCTCCAATAATATATTGTACTACTTATCTTCTAGAATACTACGAACTTTGGTTGTAAGCAAATCTATTGCCACTTGATTTTTACCACCCTCAGGTACAATGATATCTGCATATTTCTTAGTAGGCTCGATAAACTGTTGATGCATTGGTTTTACAACATCTAAATACTGATTGATAATTGAATCTAAAGAGCGACCCCTATCTTCCATATCTCGTTCAATACGTCTAATGATGCGAATATCATCTTCTGTATCAACATATACTTTAATATCCATCAACTCACGTAAACGCTCATCTTCTAAAATTAAGATACCTTCAACAATGATAACTTCTTTAGGTTCCTGAAAAATAACTTCTTGACTTCTTGTATGTGCCTCATAATCATAAACAGGCTTTTCGATTGGTTCAAAGTTCATTAACATTTTTAATTGTTCAATTAACAAATCTGTATCAAAAGCAAACGGATGATCATAATTAGTATCTAGTCTTTCCTCAAATGACAGATGGCTTTGATCCTTATAATAAGAATCTTGTTCAAATAGTAAAATAGAGTGGTTTGGCAAAGCTTCTAAAATAGCACGACTAACACTGGTCTTACCACTTCCAGATCCACCCGTGACACCAATTACAATAGGCTGTTCTTTCTTCGTTATCATTAGATTTCCTCGCTTATCTTTTTTTCCTTCTTTGATATCCTACTCTATAAGCGGTTTTATTTCAATATAACTAAGTTTTTTTTATTAAGTATTTCCTCATTTTTAATAACTCTATTCCAAATACTTATTGTTTCATTTAAAGAATAATCATTTAGCCTTCTTGAACGTATTTATATGCTGTTCCTAAAGAAATATTACACTCTTCTGCAATCTCTCTTAAAGTGTAGCGATTGTTGTTGTATAAGTAACGAATTTGCTCAATTGTTTCATTTGATATTTTTGGACGTCCACCAACTCGGCCGTTTTTTCTAGCTTTTTGAAGCCCTCTAGTTGTTCTATCACGAATAATTTCTTTTTCCATATCAGCAACTTTTAAAAGCATTTGAATATAAGCTTCATCGCTAACCTCTTTAGCTCCTATACCTTTATCTAGAATCACTAAATTGATTCCTTTTGTACTTAAATAATTTAAAAAGTCAGATAGTTGGATAACAGACTTGCCAATACAACTTAAATCATAAAAAATAACTTGGTCTCCAGCTGATAGATTATTAATAAAGCTAAGTAAGAAGGACTCGCTAGCATCACTTGTTCGTTCATATATGTCATCTAAATCTAAATCTCTAAAGGCTGTCTCTTGTACTTCCATAAATTCTTTATCTGATGTATTAAATAAAAATCCAATTTGTTTCATCTCAATTACCTCTTCTTCTTATTTTTATATGTTTTTTCTTTTACTTTGTTTTATGAACATACTATAACGTCTTTTGTTGAATTATACATTATCAATTTTTTCATAACCATGAGAAATTATTTCCTAGTGAATCACCATCTCCCCCAAAAAAATGTACAATTAAACAAAAAACGTAAAATATGATTAAATAACTAAGCTTTTTATGATATAACAATTAAAAAACGCACTAAGATGATTGTAAACAACCTTATTTTTCTCATGAAAAACTAATCATTTCTTTTGAATAATACGACGTTATTCTAAAAAAACACTATTATAATATATTTTTTTAAAACACTTAGATAACTAAATCATTTTAACATAGTTGTTTAATATGGGTTATTATATGTTTCAATTACTCACTTTATTTGGGTTTTACTTTCAAATAGTATATACTAAATAAAAAAACAACGAATAGGATGATTCTTTTATGAAAAGACAACATATTGTACAGGCACTAACTGCTATTGAGCCAGAGTTTTTTGATGGCTTAAAAGAAATTCTGAAAATTAATAGCGTCAAAAGTGAACCAAAAACACATGCACCGTTTGGTGAGGGCCCTAAAGAAGCTTTAGTTAAAACACTAGATATAGCTAATAAAATGGGCTTTAAAACAGCTATTATTAATGATGCTATGGGCTATGCACAATTGGGTGATGATAATGAAAATTATATTGGTGTTGTTGGTCACTTAGATGTTGTTCATGAAGGAGATGGTTGGTCTTACCCACCTTTTGATTTAACTTTAGACGATGGTACCTTTTACGGACGAGGTGTTTTAGATAACAAGGGACCCATTCTAGCCAACCTTTACGCTCTTTATGCTCTAAAAAAAATAAATTATCCTTTTACAAAAACTATTCGAATTATTTTTGGAACTGATGAAGAAAGCGGCTCTCTAGATATCCCCTTATACCTAGAAAAAGAAGCTCCTCCTATGTATGGTTATACACCGGACTGTAAATACCCTGCTGTTTATGGTGAACGTGGAGTTTTAGGAATTGATATCAAAACAACTATTACTGACAATTCCTTAGCAGCTATTACTGAACTAAGTGGTAATTTTGATCGTAGTGCCATTCCAGATTCAGCAACTATTATTTTACAAAATGGTGAAGAAATCAATGTAACAGGTAAACGCTCACCAAGCAACGCTCCAGATATGGGCTTAAATGCCATTACTCTTTTAGCCAAAGAAATAGTTGAACAAAATGTGTTAGCTGGTGAAGCATTACAGTATATGAGATGGTTGTCTGATGGCTTACATAACCAGCATAACGGGGCAGGATTAGGTATTGATTTTTCTGATGAAGCCTCTGGAGAATTATCACTATCACCCTATGATTTATCAATTAATGAAAATGAGATTTGTCTGTCAATTTCATCCAGATATCCAATTAGTGTTAAGGAAGATGATATAATAGCAGAAATAAAAAAACATTTACCAACACAATCAACCATTACTATTACTAGAAGTATGCCTTCTGTCTTATTTCCAGTGGATCATCCTATGATTGATACAATGACAACTGTTTATGAAGAAGTGACAGGCCTTGACGGTACACCTGTGACTACCACTGGTGCAACATATGCTCGCTCAATGCCTAACATCATGGCATTTGGGCCATCATTTCCTGGTCAAAAAGGTATTGCACATAACAAGGACGAATATATGGATAAAAAAGATTTAATTACTAACTTACATATCTACGGCCTACTTTTAGCTGATTTAGGTAAATAAAACATAAGGAGAGTATTCATTTGAGTAACACTGCTGTATTTGAAGACATCGCTAACGAAATTAAGCTATTAATCCATGATGGTACTTATAACATGAATCAAAAATTACCTTCAGAATATGATTTAGCTAAGCAATTTGATGTAAGCCGCCTCACTATCCGAAAAGCCATTGATTTACTCATTAAACAAAATATCGTCGTTAAACACCGAGGTAGAGGGACTTATCCGATGAATTATACCTCTAAAATTCAAAGTGGACGAGACGGACTAGTAAGTTTCACTGAAAGTGCTAAGTTGTACGGTAAGACATCTTCATCAAAAATTATTGTTTTTGATGAACAACCAAATGTGCCCAAAGAAGTTTTAAATAACCTTGATACTTCTGAAGAGGATATCATTCATCTTGCTAGATTGAGGTATTTTGATCATGATCCCATGACTGTTGAAGAGTTATATATCCCCAAAAAATATTTAACTTTTCAAAAGATTAATGAATTAGAACACTCTCTTTTTTCTATTATTGAAAAACAGGTAGACATTTCGTACTCTCATCAAGAAGTTGAAGCTACTTTAGTTGATGAAAAGCTTCATCATTTAATGGGGTTAGCCATAGGAAATCCTATTCTTTTAGTTAAAACATTGACATTTTCAGCAGCAGGTTTACCAATTCTTTTTGATAATTCCTATTATAGAGCTGATAAATATTCTTTTAAAAATACACTACATAGATAAGATAAGTTTTTCCTGATAAAAAAACAATTTTTGTCAGGAAATGCTTATTTTTTATAAATTCTAGTTTTAAAAACTAAATTTTTACGTATTTCTTTCTATTGACTATTTAGTAGAAATAGTCTAGACAAAATAGTATATACTATTATATAATACAGGTGAAAACGCTATAAAATAAATAAAGAAAGGTGAAATTATGTCATTTGGAAGTATTGCAACATGGAGAATGGCTCATGATGGTATTGTTGAGTCACTAAATTCTCTAGAAAAAGGTGGCACTGCTGGGGATGCTGTCGAATCAACAATTAAAGTTGTTGAAGCATATCCTTATTACAAATCAGTAGGTTATGGCGGTTTACCGAATATTGAAGGTATTTTACAAATGGATGCTGCCTTCATGTGTGGTGACACATTTAAGATTGGTGCTGTTGCTGGAATTGAAGATGTGATGCATCCTATCTCTGTAGCTCGTCAGTTAAGCCATGATAAGTTTAATAGTTTTTTAGTCGGAGAAGGTGCTACTAAATACGCTATGTTAAATGGATTTGAAAGACGTAATATGCTAACAGAACGTGCCAAAAAAATGTGGGAAAATCGTTTAGCTGAAATGGCTGAACACAACTTAAGTCCTTATGATGGTCATGACACAATTGGTGTTGTCAGTCTAGATTCCCATGGAAGTATGAGTGCAGGAACATCTAGTTCTGGTCTGTTCATGAAAAAACCAGGTCGCGTTGGAGATTCTCCTTTATCTGGGTCAGGATTTTATGTGGATAGTGACGTTGGTGGGGCTGCTGCAACTGGTCTTGGTGAGGATTTAATGAAAGGAATTCTTTCTTACGAAATTGTTCGTAAAATGGAAGAAGGATTATCACCTCAAGAAGCTTGTGACCAAACAGTTTATCCATTTCATGACAAATTAACAAAACGTTACGGAAAAGCTGGTGCATTCTCTTTAGTTGCTATGAATAACAAAGGTGAATGGGGCGTTGCTACAAACGTTGAGTTTACTTTCTCTGTTGGTAACGACTCAGAAGAAGCTGCTATTTTTATAGCAAACATGGGTGAAAATCATACAACTGTGATTGAACCAATCACTCAGGAATGGTTAGATGCTTATGAAAAAAGGATTAAAGCACCAATTAAATAATATTTATTAGGAGGAAATAACAATGAGTAAAAAGAAAATTTATTTATTTTGTAGTCAAGGTATGTCAACAAGTATGTTAGCTCAAAAAATGCAAAAGGTAGCAGATGAGAATAATATGCCAGTAGAAGTGGAAGCTTTCTCTCATGGCCTTCTTCAAGAAATTATTGATGAGAAACATCCAGACGTCATTCTTTTAGGACCACAAGTGAGATACCTTTATGACGAAACAGTCACTAAATTTGGCCATTACGGACAACCTATTGAAATGATTTCATCTGAGGATTATGGTGTTATGAATGGTGCTAAAGTACTAAAACAAGCTCTTGTAGCATTAAAAAATAATAAATAATAAAGGTTGGAGTTGAGTTAATGGATAAATTAGAAAAGTACCTAATGCCTATTGCGGATAAATTAGGTAAAAATAAAATATTGGTTGCAATTAGAGACGGTTTCCTAATTACGACACCTCTTGTTATTGTTGCTTCTATGTTCTTGCTTTTTGCAAACTTCCCTATTCCAAACTGGGCTGAATTTTGGAATGGTATTTTCGGTACTGGATGGGAAGCTTGGTTTACTAATGTTTCTCGTGCTGTATTTAATCTAATTGGATTGTTCACAGTATTCGGTACAAGTTATGCTTACGGTCGTGAACTTAAGGGTGATGCTATCCAAAGTTCTGCTATTGGTATTGTCTCGTTTATTATTTTAACACCAACACGTATTACTGTTGAAGGGCTACCTGATCCAATCGGTGCCATTGGTTTAGAATTTTTAGGATCTGACGGAATTTTCTTAGCTATTATCGTTTCTATTATTTCTGTTTGGATTTTTAACTGGGTTTACCGTAAGGGTTGGACAATTAAAATGCCTGACGGTGTACCACCAGCAGTTGTGAAATCTTTTGAAGCTTTAATTCCTAGTGCAGTTGTTATTACATTATTCTTCTTAGTAAGAATCTTTATTGGCTTTACTGCATTCGAAACAATGCATAATTTGATTTTTGAAATTCTTCAAACACCATTAAAGGGTGTTGGTAACACTCTAACAGCTCAATTAGTTTATGGTATTGCAAGTACTGTATTCTGGGTATTTGGTATCAATGGTCCAGCAGTAGCTAATGCTGTATTTGGGCCAGTGACTAAAGTATTAACTATGGAAAACTTAGATGCTTTCCAAAGTGGACAAACATTACCAAATATTTTTACAGACCCCTTCTCTAACTTCTTTACAAACTGGGGCGGTGGTGGTAGTACTTTATCACTAGTAATTGTAATGATTTTATTCTGTAAATCACAACGTATTAAACAATTAGGTAAATTATCTTTAGTACCTGGTATATTCGGAATTAATGAACCGATTATCTTTGGTTTGCCAATTATTTTAAATCCAATTATGGCAATTCCATTTATTATCGTGCCACAGGTAAACTTAATCTTATCAACATATGCAACTAAATTGGGAATTATACCTTATACAACTGGTGTCGCTCTACCATGGACAACTCCAATTGGATTTTCTGGATATCTATCGACTGGTAGTTTTGTCGCCTCAATTTGGCAATTTGCATTACTTGCTCTTGGTTGTGTAATTTATTATCCATTTATTAAAACATTAGATAAAAAATATTTACTTGATGAAGCACAAGCTGTTCAATCAATTGATGATGAAGATATCTCATTTGACGATATTTCATTTGATGACCTATAGGAGGTATACATGTTATGAAAGTTTTACTAATATTTGATCAAACTCAAGCAGGTCTTGGTGGAAAAGAAAAACCAATGTTACCTCTTGGAGGAAAAAACATGGGAATTGGTGCAGCTAATATGTTACAACCTTTCCTCGATAAACACGATGGTAAAGTAGTCGCAACTCTTTACTGTGGTGATGGTTTTTTTGAAGCAAATGAAGAAGATGTCACTAAAAAGATGGCAGGCATGGTTAAAAAAATTAATCCTGATGTTGTTATTGCAGGTCCTTCATATAACTATGAAGGCTATGCTAGTATGTGTGCTAAAGTTGGGACCTTTATCGAAGATAAAGTCAAAATCCCTGTTGTAACTGCTATGTCAGTTGAGTGTCAAACAACAATTGACACCTATAAAAATGATATCAGTATTGTTAAAATGCCTAAAAAAGGCGGAACTGGATTAACAGAGGCTTTATCAAACATTTGTGAATTAGCTTTTCTTAAATCAATCGATTCAAAAGAAGTCACTACTTTTGTTTCTGAACACTGTTATTAATACAAAGCCTCCTTATATAAGGAGGCTTTTACTTAAAGGAGAATAAACTATGATTGATATTAAACAAATACTAAACGAATTAACAGCTGTCCAAGCTATCTCAGGAGATGAAAAAAATTTAACACGTTTATTAAAAACTAAAATGACACCCTTGGTTGATGAGTTTGTTTATGACAACTTAGGTTCTATTTATGGGATTAAAAAATCTAACACTAGTAATGCTCCAAAAGTAATGTTAACGGGATTTTTAGATGAATCTGGTTTTGTTGTTAAAGAAATCAAAGATAATGGTTTAATTAAAGCATTAGTGATTGGAGATATCAAAGCTGATAATATTGTGGGCTCTAAAGTTTACATTCAAAAAGAAACTCAAGCTATTGATGGTATTATCTTACATTCACCTTTTGAAAAATTAAAAGGTGAGGTTATAATTGATTTTGGTTTTAGTTCAAAAGATGAAGCCATATCTTTTGATGTTGATTATGGGGATAGTATTAGTTTCTGTGTTACGGGCTACACTTCAATCAACCAAAAACAATTTTTTGGAAAAGCTATAAGACGTTCTTATGGTAGCCTTCAGTTGTTAAATGTTTTATCAGAATTAAAAGATACAGATTTACCTTTTGATCTATACGTTGGGGGAACTGTTTTAAATCAAGTCGGTAACCGGGGTGCACAAACTGCTACAAATTTAGTTAAACCAGACTTAGCCATTACTTTTGATGTCTTACCTGCTTCTAAAAAAGTTTCTGATTCGTCAGAAGTCCAAGGTAAATTGGGTGAAGGTGCTCTTATTACTTACTATGATCGTAGTATTTTACCGAATAGAAGTTTAACAAAACTTATGACGTCTACTTGTCATGAAAAAGGAATTAACACACAGCCATATTTCTCTATGCAATCAAGTGATGCTGGGTGGATTCATAAATTACGTATTGGAACACCAACCCTTTTAATTAATGTAGCTGGTACTAATTTAGACTATTCTCTAAATGGGGTTCACATAAAAGACATTGAAGATGCTCTAAATGCCACAGTAAGTATTATAGAAAAATTAACAACAATGGATATACATTCATTTAAAGAAGAAAATAGATAATTAAGGAGTTGATTTTGATGGAAAAAGCATATGGAGATATTGATTTGACCCTTTTATCTCGCTTGAGTGATGTCCATGCCATTGGTGGTTGTGAAAAATATGTTAGTCGAATTGTCAAAGATTATATGACAGAATTTTGTGATGATATTTCTTATGACAACTCTGGTTCACTTATTTGCTTAAAAAAAGGTAAAGAAGATGGTCCTAAAATTATGATTTCTTCTCATATGGATGAGGTTGGTTTTATAGTACGACATATTGATGAGCAGGGTTTTATCTTTTTAATGCCCATTGGTGGTTGGTGGGGTCATGTAATGCCTTCACAAAAAATGGTAATAACAACAAGTACTGATGAACAAATTATTGGTATTATAGGATCAAGGGCACCTCATGGAATGAATGAAAAAGATCGTAATACTGTTATCAACCCTCTAGATTTATACTTAGATTTAGGGGTCTCGAATGATCTTGAAGTCAGTGAATTAGGCATTGAGATTGGGGATATGGTAACTCCAGCTACTGAATTCTTTGTTATGAATAATCCAAATTATTTATGTGGAAAAGCGTGGGATGATCGGATTTGTGTTGGTGTTTTAATTGAGGTGGCTAGAGCATTAAAAGAAACACATACAGATGCTAATGTATACTTTGTTGCCTCTACACAAGAAGAAGTTGGTATTCGGGGTGCTAGAACTGCAACTCACACAATTAAACCCGATATTGCGATTGCACTAGATGTTACAACGAGTTTAGATACTCCTTTAGACAAGGGAAATGTTGCTTTAGGAAATGGTGTCATCTTGTCATTTTTAGACTCTTTAACGATGGCACATAAAGGTTTATATGATGTTATGAAAACAGTCGCTGTAGATAATAAACTAGATGTGAACTATGACTTTATGGTAGATGGTGGAACCGATGCATGTAATATTCATAAAGCAATGGAAGGCGTCCCAACAATGACACTCTCTATCCCAACTCGCTACATGCACTCTCCTACTCTTCTAATCCATAGAAAAGATTATAGTCAAACAATTACTTTACTGAGCGAATTTTGTTCCAAGTTAGATAATGAAATGTTGATTGGTATTAAGGAAAGTATTATTTAAAATAGTATAACTAACATTTTTTATTCTTAAAAAGAGGAGACTGTGACATAAGTAATCATAGTTCTTAAATAAAAGAGTCGGAATTCATAAATCCTGGGTTTGTCAAGTTAAGTGTGTAAATTCCTTAAAAATAAAAATAGAAAGGGTTTGTCAAGTTAAGTGTGTAAATTCCTTAAAAATAAAAATAGAAACTCAATTTGACAATGAGTCGTCCTGTGATAATCTCTAGGAATAAGAGGGTATTTTTAATAAACCTCTTGTCCCGATAAAAAATCGCAGGACGAGAGACTCGTTGTCAAATTTTATATGTCTCACTTATTTTGATTAGTAACGATTATATTTTTCGACACGTTTTGAAAAAGAGTCGTTGACCGTTAATTGGTTAAGCACCATAGCCCAATTATGAACATGCCCACCTTCCCATTTACTTTGAAGTTCTTTCACTCGAAGATATAATAGCTTAAGAAGGGCATTCTCATTAGGGAAAGCTCCTTTTTTAGTTACCTTGCGGAAACTAGAGTGAACACTTTCTACAGCATTTGTCGTGTACATTATTTTTCGAATAGCTGAGCCGTAATCAAATAATTGTTCGACATGGTGGAAATTTCTTTTCCAAACATCAATAGCTCCAGGATAGACTGCCCACTTTGTTTGAAAGGTATCAAAAGCTGTTTGAGCCGCTTTTAAAGAGGAGGCACTGTAAAAAGACTTCATATCCTTACAAACCTCTTTATAACTTTTACTTGGCACATAACGAAGGGCATTTCTAACTAAATGGACCAGACAACGTTGAACGACAACACCTGGGAAAATAGCTTTGGCTCCATTTTCAAGCCCTGATACACCATCCATTGAAATAAACAAAATATCTTCAACGCCACGCTCTTTAATCTCATCAAAAATCTGCATCCATCTATTTTTCGATTCTGTTTGATTTAGCCAAAGACCTAGAATTTCTTTATTTCCTTTTAAATCATAACCAAGAATTGTATACACCGCACATTCTTTCACTTCATAATTTTCTCTTAGAGTGACATACATACAATCGACAAACAAGAAGGCATAGCATTTGGCCAGAGGTCTGATTTGCCATTCCTCAAGTTCTGGTAATATTTGATCTGTGATATCCGACACCATATCATGAGAAATAGTAAAACCATAAATATCTTCAATTGTCGAGGCAATATCTCGTTGACTCATGCCTTTGGCATACATAGAAAGAACTTTTCCTTCAATACTTGAAACGTCTCTGCTTCTTTTAGGAATAATTTCTGGCTCAAAAGAAGCGTCTCTATCTCTAGGAACCTGAATGTCTAATTCACCAAAACTTGTTTTTAATTTTTTATTTCCATATCCATTCCGTCTGTTTTGAGTTTCTTTTTCTTGTCTTGACTGATTCTCATAACCTAAATGATTATCTAATTCTCCACGAAGCATTGCTTCAAACATCGGTCCAAAAACATCTTTTAGGGCTTCTTGCATGTCTTCAACCGATTCTGGTTGATAGGCATCAATAATTGATTGAGCTAACTTCGCTGATTTTTGATCTTTTTTCTTTTTTGTCATGACTTACCACTCCTTTAATCTATTGTAAAAAAAGAAAAACCGCGAAGCAACCCACTACCTAGGATGGTAGGTTACTTACACGGTTTATATTACACTCTCTAAAAAAATGGAATGGATTTTCCATTTACACATAATTCTTGACGCAACCTGTCTCCCTGTTGGCTTTAAGGTAATAATAACTTTTGATAACCTTTCAACTAATGTAATAACAGCACTTTTATGATTTTTCCCAACAATAGTGTCACCTTCTAGGTGACCAAATTCACTTTGAAACTCGTTATGCTCAGCGTCTCTCTGATGAATGGTTCGTTTAAATGCTTGTTTACCTCGTTTTTCTTTATGCCCATTAGGTTTTCTTTTACCTTTCATTGGTAAAGTTGTGGAATCAAAAGATTCACGCGAGAACAATCTATAAAGTGTCCGAACAGAACAAGAAATAGAAATCTCAGCACGACCGATAATCACGTCAGGAGTCCATCCTTGAGCCACTTTGTTTTGAATATATTTTGTTTCATTATCAGGTAAAGAAATAGGACGCCTTCCACATTTCTTTTTATTTTTTTGTATCTTTGATAGTAATCTAGAATAGATAATCCCTCATTTAAAGCGTTGTAAACATTATAAATAGTTTGTCTTGATCTTTTTAAAGTATCAGCAACATGTTTAACTTTTTTAGCTTGGTGATAATAAGATTCTATTAAAACAAGCTCGTCTGTAGTAAGATGTATATAGGTCATTTGTGATCACTCTCCTTGTTTTCTTTCGTCGGAAATACAATTTGGACAATTTGAGTGTATCACAAATGATTTTTTTATTTGTCTAGCTTAATTTTACAATCGGCGATTTAACAAAAATAGTTCGTGTTTTAATCAATTCACAAAAAAAGAGCCAGGTTTTAAGCCTGACTCTACTTTATAGAACACTTATTATTAAATACCAATCTCTTCAATAACTACGTTGCTAATTTTATCAACATAATAATCAACTTTTTCTTTTGTTGGTGCCTCTGCCATAACACGTAGCAACGGTTCTGTCCCTGATGCACGAACTAATACACGCCCGTCACCATTCATCTCTAATTCGACTTCTTCAATCACTGATTTAATAGCAGGTACTTCAGTCGCACCGTACTTATCAGAAACGCGAATATTAACTAATCTTTGTGGATATTCTTCAATCTCTGACACAAGTTCCGACAAAGTTTTCCCTGTTTCTTTCATAACTTGCATTAATTGAATACCAGATAACAAACCATCACCTGTTGTATTGTAATCAAGGAAAACAATATGTCCAGACTGCTCGCCACCTAAATTATAATCATGTTTTCGCATCTCTTCCACCACATAGCGGTCTCCAACTTGGGTTGTGATAGCTTTTAAGCCTGCTTCATTAATCGCTTTATGAAACCCTAAATTACTCATCACTGTCGCAACAACAGTATTTTTATTTAACTCACCTTTAGAAGCTAAGTATTTACCACAAATGTAAATAATTTTATCTCCATCAACAATTTGGCCCTTTTCATCAACTGCAATCACACGGTCACCATCGCCGTCAAAAGCTAACCCTAAATCAGCTTGTTTTTCCACTACAAATTCAGCCAATGCTTCTGGATGAGTAGAACCAACGCCAGCATTAATATTTAAGCCATCAGGTCTAACACCCATTGTGTAAAACTCAGTACCTAAATCAGCAAATAATTGGTTAACAAGTGGTACAGTTGCCCCATTTGCTCCGTCTAAACAAACTGTTAAACCAGCTAATTTATCTTCTGTTTTAACTGATTTTTTTAGAAATTCAATGTATTTTTGTGACCCTTCTTTATAGACATCTAAAGTCCCTAATCCATCTGTAGAAGGACGAGGTAGAGTGTCTTCCTTAGCATCTAGTAATAGTTCAATTTCTTCTTCCTCATCATCAGCTAACTTAAATCCATCAGGTCCGAAGAACTTAATACCATTATCCTCAGCTGGATTGTGAGAAGCTGAAATCATCACACCTGCTGCTGCTTTTTGTGTTCTAGTTAAATAAGCGACTCCTGGTGTTGAGATGACACCTAGTTGTAAGACTTCAATTCCTACAGACAAAAGACCTGCAACAAGAGCCTGTTCTAATAATTGCCCAGAAATTCTAGTATCTCTACCAACTAAAACTTGAGGTTTTTCATCCCCCAATCGGCTATGTTCACATAATACAAACCCACCACAACGACCAATTTCAAACGCTAATTCTGGTGTTAATTCTTTATTAGCAACACCTCTAACACCATCTGTTCCAAAATATTTACCCATTATTAAAAATCTCCTCACATTTTCTCATCTTCATTTTTATAGTTGACAGTGTAACAGAACACGTTATTTGTGTCTATTTTTTACTGACTGAACTTTTATCAGTTGATACTTCATTTGGTTTAATTGTTACAAAGACTGATTCTGGATTAGCCTTAACACCTCTTGGTACAACGACTGCATAAGAGCTACTCATCGTTTCCCTTATATTGGTTGTATCAATTTTTAAATCTATACCATTAATTTCATCTAATATCTCTTTTGGCCCTTCTAAATCTACCATGTCATTTTGAATAGAAAAAGTGTAGTCCTTAATCCCTTTTGGAATAATACCAGATTGAATAGGGGTGACCCTGACTCGTTTACTAGGAACAGTAACACCTACTTGAACAGATACAGTTTCTGGATCAATTATCACATTTAAAGGTTGACCATCTTTATTGATCGCATATGGCTTTACTTTTTCAGAAAAATTACCTGTGATATTAGACTTGTCACTAATACCTGCAATCACACGGTCAATCTCTTTAATAGATGACTCTGCACCTGATATATTAACGACAGGCGGATCAATCACAATGGACTCTGTCTCATAACCATCAGCATAAATTTTACTATCGACAGCACCTTCTACTTTAAAAGTATTCGTTTGTCTTTTTTCAATCACAACGGACAAGATATCTGGCTCAATAGTTGCTTGAATTGATTTAGGTAGACCTATGATTTCTAACGGAACATCAAAATGCCCTTCACCATATTTCGTTAAATCCATAACAACTGAAAAACCCCTTGTTTCTGCATTTGATTCTTTGTCTAATAAAATTTTATTTGAGCTTGTTAAATCAACTTGAACTGTTTCTTCAAAACCTGAAATAAAATATTTTTCTTGATTATACGTCACATTGACTGGTACATTTTCTGCCGTTGCCTCTAGATTATTAAAATGTTGGTTAGGGTTATTACTACTTAACGTTAAGGAATTAGCATTGTAGTAAAGTAAAATCGCAAAAAAAAGAGACAATATTCTAATTAGCCAAGGGGATCTGTTTTCTTTATTCTTCATCTTTACCCCTCCTTGAAAAAGAATGTTTCAAATCATCAAAGAATTTCACAACCACATTATGCTTGTCATCTTCTTTACTTTCAGATAGCTCACTTTTTAAAACATCTAAATAGGCTTCTCTGGATAATCTGGGTAAAAATATTTTATTATAAGTAATACTGATGTCACCTGTTTCCTCTGAGACAACCAAAGTTAAGGCATCAGATGCCTCACTCATTCCAATAGCAGCTCTATGCCTTGTTCCAAATTCTTTTGGAATTGTCGTACTTTCTGACAATGGTAGGTATGATGAGGCTGATGCGATTCTATCTCCTTCAATCACAACAGCACCATCATGTAGAGGTGTGTTTGGAATAAAAATATTAATTAATAGCTGACTTGACACATCTGCATCTAAAGCAATACCTGTTTCAATGATATCAGTCAGACTATCATTTTTTTTGATGGTAATTAAAGCACCTATTTTTCTCTTTGACATATACTGTAGTGAGTCATCAAGGGCTGTAATAAATGATTCTTTGTGATCTTGTTTAGCATGAGGAGACTTTATTATCGTCCCACGCCCCAGATGTTCCAAGCCTCGTCTAACTTCTGGCTGAAAAATAACAATAGCTGCAATGACACCATACGTTATAACCTGATTCATTAGCCAGGAGACAGTATTTAATCCTAGAAAATCACTCACAATCCTCACAATAATAATCACAGCAATACCTTTAAATACTTGGGTGGCTTTTGTGCCATTTAACATCATAATTAATTTATAAATCACGTACCAGACCACTAAAATATCAATGACATGGACCAAAGTACTTAGTGTGAAGTATTTGTCCAATAAATGTTGCCATTCTTCAGGCTTGAACAAGCCAATACCATTCACAAGCATCTTGTTCTGCCCCCTTCTTTATTATTTCAATTATTAGTATATCATATCACTAGATATTTCTAATTATTTTTTTTATGAGTCTGACTACTTAACTCATTAAACTCTTCCTTGTGGTTAAAAATAATCATTAAATCAAAAGACATCAAGGAGATATTTGGCTTATCTCAACTCCTTCTATTTTTTTGTGATCAATTTTTTTAACTCATTTAAATGAAGGATCAAATCCTGT
This sequence comes from Vagococcus jeotgali, assembly GCF_035918315.1. Classification (NCBI taxonomy): domain Bacteria; kingdom Bacillati; phylum Bacillota; class Bacilli; order Lactobacillales; family Enterococcaceae; genus Vagococcus; species Vagococcus jeotgali. The sequence goes on from NZ_CP142146.1 coordinate 1,309,502, forward strand.
GATGAAACTCTCCATGTCAAACCTCTCCTCAAAATTTCTTTATACCTTAATTGTAAAAAGAAAAAAGAATTAGTCAAGAAACAAACTTAATAAGTTCATTCTTGACTAACTCTTTCATGTTATTGCTTAACTTTTTCTTTAAATGTTTTAAAGACTGCTAAACTACTTATTACTAATAGCACAAATAAACAAATTAAAGCAACTTTAGATCCAATGCTTGTTCCTTGAGCAAAATCACTTGATTTAGCTTGGAATAACCCAACAATAATCGCTACAAATGATGTCGAGATGGCCCCCATAAATTGTTGTAGAGTACTAAAGACAGCATTACCATCATTTTGAAGGTTATTATCAATTGAAGATAGGCCAACTGTCATCACATTGCTATAAGCAAGTCCCACACCAATCATAAAGATAACGTGAGACAAGATAATTAATGGCACACTACCAGTTTGAATAATTAAAATTAAAAGCAACCAACCAGCTGTTGCCACAGCAATCCCGACCCCAATAGGTTTTCTAAAGCCTAACTTATCTAAAATCTTACCAGATATTGGAGCAAACAATGCCCCAACTAAGGCACCTGGAAACATCATAAGCCCTGCCTCACTGGCTGGTACTCCTTGTACAATCTGAATAAAATTAGGTAATACAAAAGAAACACCTAAGAGTAAAATTTGGAAAACTAAAAATGAAGCTAAATAAATAGTGAACATTTTATGTTTAAAAACAGATAGATTAAGTAACATTTTTTCTTGGTTACTACGATAAAATAACCAACCACTAATTAAACCAACAATTAGTGATACCCAACCTAGTCCATTTTCTAAATAACTAAAGAACATCAATAAACCAGTGAACATCACTGATAAGTAGATAACAGCTTTAATATTGATTGTATCTTGCTTACTCACTTTTTCTTTTGGAATGGCATATAGACCAATCAATGTGGAAATAATCAAAATTGGAATTAAAAACTTATAAATATAAGTCCAATCAAGTTGCGTGGTTAAAACACCACCATATGTTGGGCCCATGGCTGGTGCAATTGAGGTCGTCAAATTACCAATACCAATCATCATCCCTCTTTTTTCTAGTGGCACTTTTGTTAAAATAATATTAAACATTAAGGGTAATGCAATCCCTGTAGCAACCCCCTGCAACACACGACCTAATAATAGAGATAAAAAACTAAATGCAAAAGCATCAACAGCCACACCAGCTATAAATAATAAACTGGATGCTAAAAATAACTGACGACGGCTAATATTTTTTATCATGTAAGATGAAAGGGGTACCACTATTGAAATCATTAATAGATAAATAGTTGTTACCCACTGCACTTGGGATGTTGAGATATCAAACTCCTGCATTAAAGTTGGAAAAGTTACGTTCATTGCTGTTTCAATTAGCACACCAGCAAATGCCATCATTCCAGTGGCTAATACGGCTAAATTAACGTGAAATTTTTTTTCTGTCATTATTATCCTCCTAACATTTTCTCAAAAAAATAGACGAAATCTATCAATTGATAAATTCCGCCTCTCTCTCGACACAGTAAACATACTGTGTTATCTGTACGAATTATTACAATACCTAGTTTAAAAAAAAATAGTCGAAATGTCAACAAATAAAAGTATTTTTTACTTTAATCACATACACACTACATTCTTTCAATAAAATACTTAAACATTTCTTTTTCTTGAGGTAACTCTTCCCATGCAAAATCAGGATGCCACTGAATACCAAGCCATTTTTTTGATTCATCAAGAGGTGATACCGCCTCAATGACTCCATCTGGACTTTTTCCAACTACTTTCATACAGTGACCTAGCTTGTTAATACTTTGAAAATGAAAAGAATTGACTTTTGGCCGTGTACCGTAAATTTGACTTAAAACATGATTCTTATCAATTATGACGTCATGAGTGGCTACCCATCTATCTAGTGGGGCTTGCATGTGCTTAATTGGCTCTGGATCTCTAAGACTTAGATCTTGTATTAAAGTGCCACCTAAAGCCACATTTAATAACTGCATCCCCCGACAAACAGCTAAAATTGGTTTATTTTGGGCTAACGTTTCTTTTATTAAGGCAATTTCAAATATATCACGTTCTAAGTATGTTAATTCTTCTTCATGAATAGATTTTTCACCGTATAAACTCGGAGAGACATTTTGACCACCTGTTAAGATTAATTTATCAATCATTGAGATATACATTTTTGCATCTTCATTTGTACCTACTGGAATAAGAATAGGTAATCCCCCTGCTGCCTGAATACCTCTAGCATAACCAGCTGGTAAATAGGTAATCGGCATATTATGTAATATGCTACCAGCATCTTGAATTTCATTTCCTGAAATACCAATAATAGGTTTCACTTACATCCCCACTTACTCATTATTATTTTTTAACTTTTTCTTTCTTCATTTGCTTACTTCTTAACTGACCACAAGCAGCATCGATATCTGTTCCAAACTCTTGACGTACGACACAATTAATACCTTGCTTCTTTAGAATATTATAAAATTCTAACGTATCTTCTTTGCTACTTCTTTGATAATTATTATGCTCTTCTACAGTGTTATAAGGAATTAAGTTAACATAAGTTAATTTTTTCTTATCTTTCAATAATTCAGCTAATTGTCTAGCATGTTCAGCCTGGTCATTAACACCTGCTAACATAATGTACTCAAATGTTATTCGGCGATTAGTTTTCTCTAAATAAAAATCAACAGCATCCATTAATCTCTCAATAGGATAAGCTTTATTAATTTGCATAATTGATGTTCTAACTTCATTATTTGGCGCATGAAGCGAGATAGCCAAGTTGACTTGTAAGCCATTTTCAGCAAACTCTTTAATTTTAGGAACTAATCCACTGGTTGAAACCGTCACGTGACGAGCACCTATATGGAGACCTTTTGAATCATTCATGATTGTTAAGAAATTCATAACGTTTTTATAATTATCAAAAGGTTCACCTATTCCCATGACTACAATATGACTAACACGCTCACCTTTTCCTTGATCATCGAGATAGTGCTGAACTTTCATAATTTGAGCGACAATTTCACCAGTTGTCAAATTACGTTGTTTTTTTAGTAACCCACTCGCACAAAATGTACAGCCAATATTACAACCGATTTGAGTGGTCACACAAACTGATAACCCGTATGCTTGACGCATTAAAACCGTCTCAATCATATGGTGGTCAGTTAATTCAAATAAATACTTAGTTGTTCCATCTTCACCTTCTTGTACAACCACTTCTTTTAAAGGAGCAATTATGAATGACTCTTCCAATAATTCAATTGTTTTATGTGATAAATTTGACATATCTTTAAAACTTATCACACGTTTTTCGTACAACCACTGCCAAATTTGACTCGCTCTAAATTTCTTTTCATGATGTTCTACTAACCAATCACTTAGTTCTGATTGGGTTAAATCATAGATTGATGGTTTCATTATTTCCCTCTTTTCTTACATTTATAGACTTTATCACTATATATGATTTATTCATGCCATGCAATCAAGAGTTTTCTCATCATTCAATCGGTTTTTTCATCTGAAAATAATCTAAAACAGCTGACACTTCAGTAGTATCTAACTCCTCTAGCAAAGATTCGATTTTTGAAATAGTTTTTTCTACCTCTACGCCTCGTTTATCATATGTCACATAAATCTGTAATCCCTCTCTAAAAAAAGGATGGATTTGAGTAAATAACTCTTCACTTAACCCATAAATTATAATTTGTTCATACAAGTGTTGATAAACCTCTTTTTGGATCCATCTACCCATCCCACGGTGAGAAAATTTGTTTAGTGCTGTTTTTAATTTAGAAGCATTTTTTTCATTATCCTGAATTAATTGATACAATTCTAAAAAATAAGAATCTGAAATTTTGACTGGCTTGCCTTGTTTTTTCATTTGTTGCTTAATTTGCTCCGACCAAATAGCAGTTTGCTGGAACAAAATTTCTCTTTCAATTTCTTGATGGAAATGCTCCTTAAACAAGTCAAAGGCCGACTCATCCGTCACTTCTTTCTTTCCTTTTAAATAATCTGACAATACATTTAACTTTTTATTTAAACTAGTCATATCAGTAAAATATAATGGCATGTCAGCCTCAGAAAAAGCTGCTACCTTCTTAATAAAAGCTAAATCAACCTCTAGAGGAGTTTGTTGCATATGATTTTGAAATAATAAATATTGATATTGTTGCCATATATCATTTGGAAATGGGATGCCTGCTTTAATATAAGTGAATAACTCATCAATCCCTAAATCCACATGATTGATTTGACGATTTATTTCTGTTGCAACTTGAGCTGGAATGTTTAAGTGATCTTTAAAGTGCTGTCTACCTAAAGCTAGACTTTCCCCTGTGACTTTTGACACAATAATATATTGAAACTTTAATCTTCTGCCGCACTGACAAAACAGTTGATTTTGCGTTTCTTTGGGATAGTGATAGTCTATTTTTAAATCATCAAAACGCCAATCAGAAGCTTGCAAATAACTATTTTGTAAAAACTCAGAACGAAGTAAATATTTTCTATAATCATCTAATAAATCACGTTGCTTAACTGTCATTTTAGAATAAATCTCATAACGTTGCTGAACAGTTAATGGCAATATATCGATATGTTGATATGCTTGAATCATTTACTCCTCCTTAGGTTTTCTGATAACTTGTTTGACAATCTCTCATCAGCTTCTTTAGTTTTGTCTTTAGTACTTGAGATGTGTCATCGCTTAATTCGATAAAAACTGTTGGGCTGACACTTAAATCAATTAATGAAATAGCTTACCACTGCCCTTTATCTAATTGTAACGTGATTTTAGGACTTACTATGGATGCACCACACGCATCAATTTCTAGTTTGGCAAACTCATAACCTTCTGGGATTTCTCTTAAACGGTAATAGGCATCATTAATCCACGTTTTATCTTCTCTAACATATTCTTTAAATGTTGCTAATTCTTCTGGTGTCATCATATTCTCCTTCATATTTTTAATTTTATTATGTCATCAAATTATATAGACATCTCTTATATCTATATTTACTACTCATTAAAACTGAATAAGTCAAAAGTTGGTTTTACTTTAACTATGAAGTACTATTCATTTAGACCAAAAAGAGGATGACAAATTAGTCATCCTCTTCTTGGTTTAAATTTGACCAATTAATTCACTAGCTGGTACAAATGTATATCCTTGATCTTTATAATAAAGAATCACATTTTCTAGAGCATCAGCTGACGTGTCATGAATGTCATGCATCAATACAACAGCTTGTGTAAATGGCTGAGCTTTCACTTGACCTAAAATAGCATCAGAATTTCTTGATTGCCAATCTAGAGTATCCACATTCCATAAAGCAATGTCCATATCAGTCGCATTTGTGACAGTTTCATTATATGCTCCGTACGGCGGGCGAAGCATCGTTGGACGTTTTCCTGTAATTTTTTCAACAGCATCATTTGTGACATCAATTTGTTTTTTCACACTTGCTTGATCTAGAGTAGACAAATCAGAATGGTCATAACTATGATTACCAATTTCATGTCCTTCATCAGCAATTCTCTTTAATGTGTCAGGATAATTTTCTACCATATTACCTAAAACGAAAAATGTCGCTTTTACATCATGTTTTTTTAGTGTATCTAAAATTTGAACAGAGCTACCATCATTCGGACCATCATCAAAAGTTAATGCAACTAACTTACGGTTGTCTACTAGTTCATCAGGATGTTCTTTTTGAATTTCCTTACGTAAAATTTGTGTCCTATTCATTAGAGGTTTCTTCACTTCTGGATTCTTAATCTCATCTACTTGAGCTACTAATTTTTCAAACTCCTCAGTCGATGGGACTTCTTTAATATCATCTTTGTTCATGTACTTATCTAACTCTGATTGTGCCGTGTGAATTGTTTTTGTTTGAGAAGCAATATCTTTATAAGCTACTTCTAAAGTGGCACGTTGTTCATCTTTAGGAAGTGAGTTAATGTTCTCAGACATCTTTTTCTCATCTGCTTCACTCATCACTTTACTAACACTTAACCCTTTTTCCAAACTATTTCCTTTAAAAGGATCTTTGTCAAAGGTGGTCGCTATTTCTTTTGAAATGGTTATTTTTTTATTCATTGCATCAATCGCTTTAGAATCATTATCATATTGAGTGATTAAATCACTTTTTTGTTTTTTCATTTCACCAGAAATATGAGTTAAATTCTCTAACATCGTTTTATTCTCATCTACTGATTTTTTCGTTTTTGTTACTTGATCTTTAATTGTATTGTCTGCAACATAAGATTCCAAACTAGTTTTTTTAAGTTGATCCACAGCCTTTGTAATCATAACCTGCTCTTCCTCAGCTGCTTTTAACATATCAGTTGCTTTCCTATCCGTTGTCATTTTTTTCGCTAGAAAAACTACTTCTACTAATAATATAATCACTAAGATTGCTAAAACAATTTTTTTATTTTTACCTTGAGTCATTTTATATCATCTACACCTTTCCACGCATACAGCAGTGACATTTTTTTACACTTTTCTTGGAGAAAATAAAACTTGTCTCGTCATTGTATCACAATAAATTTCAAATATCAGTATTAGTTTCATTAAAAAAATAACCATAATCCTAAGTTTTTCTAAGCAACATCTCATACTAGAAGACAATTATAGACTTTATTAAGGCATTCTAAAAGATTATACCTACTTTTTTCCAAATTGTAAAATATTTTGATCTTGATGTCTTGATCAAATAGTCACTATACTTCTCTAAAGCAACAAAAATAGGTGATTAATGTATTTTTAACACAAAAAAAGGCTGACTAATTAAAGTCAACCTCTCCTTTGTTTATGTGGGTAAATATGTGTAGTTATGAATAAAAAATGATTATTTTTTCATACCATAAACAGATACTTCATAGATTCTTGCTGCAGAATCTGCACCTTGTGTTGGTTTGTCTAATGTAATTTTTACGTATCTTGCTTCAACTGGAGCGAATGTGTCTGTAGTCTCGCCAGCTGAATTATTAATCACACGTGTGACTTGTTTGTATTCTTTTCCATCTTCACTAACTTCAATTTTGTAAGCTTTCGTGTTCATATCAGGACCCTCGCCACCTGCTTCAGCATGGCTCATTTTCACTTCACTGACTGTATCAACTTGACCTAAATCAACCGTGATATCATGAGGAGCAGGACCGACTGCACACCACTTAGTATCTAATTTACTATCAAGTGCAAACTCTGGTGCTTCTCCGTCATTGACAAATGATGATGCTTCTGCCGTTGCACCTTCTGATAACTTAGGTAACTCACCTTTAGCATCTTTTGTTACTGTGATAAAGTTTTTCTCTTCGGCAATATTTTCACCTGATTCATTTTTAGCTGTTAATTTAACCTCATAAGTGCCTTCTTTTTCATATTTAACCACTGCTGAATCCTGATCACTCTTCTCAGGTGTTCCACCAACAAAATCCCAAGCAATAGATTCTGCATTTTGTGATGATGTATTAGTAAATGTTACCTCATCTCCTGGTGCAATTAATGTACGTGATGCTTTGAAACTTGCTTTTGGAATACTATTATCTGGCCACTCCATTGCAACTTTCTCACTTGCTGTACCACGACGGCCATAAACATCTACTGGAATGACTTCAAATTCTGTTTTGTTCGTATCATCATTACGTTCTAGTGCGTTAATATAGTGATTTGTCGTTGGTGTCGCACCTAAGAATGAACGAGAATCATCACCATTAATACGGTAAATTTCATAGTAATCAACTTTCTCATCCCCTGCTTCACTCCAAGACATACGTACACCGGTGAAGTTTGTTTCCTCTTCATCAAAGACAGTATCTTCAACAATTAAATCTTTTACTGCCATGTCTACTTTTTCTTCTTTTGGTAAGATAGCTAATTGACCAAGTTTTAATTCGTAATCATGTGATTCTTTATCACTTGTGATGTCATAAGCCATTTCCTTGATTGTTTTACCTACAACATTTTTCATATCATAAGTAACAGTCGTCCACTCATCACCAATTTTTTTATCAGCTTTAATTGTTTCTTTTTTGTCATCACCTAGAGTTAACACTAAATCAAGAGATGTTTCTTCCGTTGCTTTAGCAGTTGATGTAAATGTAGCACCTTCTGGTATTTCAATTTCTGAGCGGTAAAGATTCATATGTGTTGTTTCACCTTTAGCCATTTTACCTCTTAATTTAACTGAGTTACCAGCATTATAAGCATCAGTATAGTCCATAGAAGGTATTAACTCATTTCCTTTACCATGGTCAAATTCCCAGCGATATGTTGGCATAATATCTTGCATACTACGGTTATTCCAGTTCATAGCTGATACTTTTTCACCATTAATAAAATAATTATACCCATTACCTAAACTAAAGTTTGTTTTAAATGGAACTGTTGTAATCGCTGTTTGTTCTACAGCAAACGTCGAGATACCTGGCCATTCTTCACCTTTTGGTAAGGTAGAATCACGTGGATCTTGCTTACCATTCACCCAGAAAATACCTTCTTTTTCCTGGAATTCATCAGCTGTTTCAGATGAATTAAATGTCCAACTTGGCACATATAAGCCAAGAGACGTATAAGGCGTTCCCTTATCATCCATAAATAAGTCCCATTTAACAGGTGTGGCAAAACCATTTCCCTGTAAATCAATTCCTGCATACAATGAATATGGGTCAATGTTTTCTTTTTTAGCTTTTTCATTTGATTTTTTCAGCAACTCATCTTTAGCAAACTTATCAGTATTCCACCAGAAATTTAAGAACATAGTGTCAGCTAGTGGATTCATATCGGCATCAACTAAGTAATCTTTATTTTTGTCTGTTAAAGCATTTTGCCAGTCCATCTCACCATCAACTGTCATTGAGTCATACCACATTAAATCTAATCTATCCTCAGCTTTTGCTTCATACTGAGCAATTAATTCACGCATTAAATCAGCGTGTTTTTTAGAAAAACCATTCTCGTCGTCTTTTTTCTCTTTCTTCTCTTCTTTACCGTCTTTAACATCATCAAAACTTTCTACTTCATTATCTGTTTCCTGATTAATAAACCAACCATCAAATCCGTAAGCATCAGCTACTTCAATCATTTTATCTACTGCTGGAAAATTACCATCAGCATCCTTAACTAAAAATTCATCTAACCACTCAATTTTTCCCCCGTGAGCTAGTTGTGGGAAGAAAACAGTCCCTAAAACTGGTACACCATTTTTATGAGCAGCATCAATCACATCAGCACTTGGTGGTACGATGATCCCCTCACCTGATGATCCTCCCCAATAAACCATTTGATCCACATATTGCCAATAAGAAAATACATTAGCATCAAAGGTGTTAATACCATGTGGTGCATTACCACTTGTACTGTTGTTCATAATAGATAATGCTACAACATTCATGTTTTTATCTTGAGAGTCATTGGAAGTTGGTAATTCTTTTTTATCTACACGTTTTGCAAGAGGCACGCTACCTACATTAAATTTAGCATCCGGATCTTTGTCAAAACTCCATGCTAGAAAGTCCTTTGGAAACCAATAAGATGATTCTGGTTGATTGACCATACCCTTATCTAATTTACTTGTTTCCGTCTCTTGGAATTTTAAATTACTCAAAGCTGATTCATTAGAGTTATCTTTAGCACAACCAGTGGCAATAACTCCTGTTGCCAACATCATAAGTACTGCAGCTGATTTTGTTAAACGATTTGTTGTCATCAAACTCCTCCTAGGTTTATTCTTTCTTCTACTGATTAATAATAACGTTTTCATAGTTGGTTTTTAACAAACATATTAAAGGTATTTGTGAACAAATTAAAGGTTATTTGTTTTTTATTCGCTACATCTGCTAATTTTTGAAAAAAATAAAAGACAAACCTCATACATCAAGGTTTGTCTTTTAAATCTAACTAATAACTAGATCATTTTTCCTAACGCCACATCAAAGATGCCATCTGCCAAATCTTCTAGAAAGTCCATTTCATGAGACACTAGTAAAACTGTTCCTTCAAACTCATTTAGTGTTTGTTTTAATGAATCTTTTGATTGTTGATCCAAGTGGTTTGTCGGCTCATCCAATACTAAAAAATTACTCTTGATCAAGGTTAAGTAACATAGTTTTACCTTACACTGTTCGCCACCACTTAATTGACTAAGTGGTTTGGTCATATTATCATCAGTAATCCCACTTTTAGATAGCATTCGTCTTGTTTCTTTATGATTTAGTTTTGGATGTTTAAATTGTAGCCAATCAACAGCTGATTGATTGGGATGCTCCCAGTTTAAATCCTGAGAGAAATAATTAATTTTAGTATCACGAGACATTTCAATCTCACCAGATAAGGCAGGAATATCTCCAACTAATGTTTTCAAGAGAGTGGATTTTCCAATCCCATTAAATCCTTTAATAGCAATCTTCTCGCCTTTTTGAATTCTAAAATTAATCGGCTCAAGTAATGGGAATTCATAACCAATAGATAAATCATCTACTTGAACAACTAAATGACTATGACTCATTTCATATGGAAAATCAAATTTTCCTGGTTTACCTTCAGATGGCGGTGTTAGACGTTCAATTTTATTCAATTGTTTTTCACGACTTTTGGCCATATTCGATCGGCTTCCAGCTTTATATTTACGCACGTAATTTTCTAATTTATCAATTTCTTTTTGCTGTTTGGCATAATCTCTTAAATGTTGCTCAGCTTTAGCTTCTTTTTGCTTCATAGCAGCTTCTAAGTTTCCGTTATATTTGGTGATAGTTTGATAATCGATATCACAAATGCAATTGGTTACTTTATTTAAAAAATCACGGTCATGAGAAATCACAATATACGTGCTATCTAATTGACCTAAATAATCAGCTAACCACTCAATATGAGAGACATCTAAATAGTTAGTCGGCTCATCTAATAAAAAGACGTCTGCTGTTTCAAGTAGTAATTTAGCTAAACTGACTTTAGAGCGCTGACCACCACTTAGTTGATCTACCTCTTTATCTAATCCAATCGCCGTCAAGCCTAAACCACTGGCAACTTGCTCAATTTTTGTTTCAATACCATAAAAGTCATTAGCTTCAAGTTGCTCTTGGTACTTTCCAATTGTTTCAAGAAGAGCATCATCATACGTTTCGGCATATTCTACATACAAAGCTTGAATCTCATCATTTTTTTTATACAGATCAGAAAAAGCTTGTTTTAAGTAATCAAACATAGTGTCTCCTGGCTCATAGGTCAATACTTGTTCTAAGTAAGAAATTTTCAAATTATTTTGCCACACAATTCGTCCGCTATCAGGCATGATTTCTCCTTGTATCATCTTAAGAAGAGTTGATTTTCCTGCTCCATTTTTTCCAGTTAATCCAAGATGCTCTCCCTTATTTAAACGTAGTGATCCGTCTTCATACAACACTTTATCAGGTAATTCATAACTTAAATCATCTATTTCTAATATACTCATTTTTTTCTCCTTTTTATATACCTATTATCACAAAAATAAAGAGAACAATTGAACTGCTCATCAATCGCTCTCTCAACTATTTATAATTAATATCGTCTCGATTTACATGTAGTAGAAATATAGCATTTTGGACCTTATTAGTCAATAATACTGGACCTAGCTACATGTCTTATTTATTGATTATTTCTTTTTCTGATTTAACAAAGTCACCAGTGGGTAAACGCCAATTTCGATTTAACCCTATGACTCTTAGAATAACTGTTAACATAATCAATAAAATATAAAATTCTGAATTTTGTGGAGGTAAAAAATACATAGCTAACGCAATTAAAATCGACCAACTTCCATAGACCTCAGCACAGAGTACAGTTGGTTTTTTACCTGCTAACAAATCTCGAATTAATCCACCACCAGTACCAGTTAGAATCGCTGCAACAATGACTGGACCAACACCATGATGTAGTTCTAAACCATACAAAGCTCCTTGTATGCTAAATGCTGCTAAGCCAACAGCATCAGCAATAATTTCAAAGGTTCGTAAAGAAGATAACTTCTTAGGAAAGAAATAAACAAGAATAATCGTTATAAAAGAAACATAAAATAACTGTGTTTGACTCCAAAAAATCTCCATAGGCAACCCTAAAATCAAATTTCTTAAAGCACCACCACCAAATGCTGTTACAAAACCTAAAACCACAATTCCTAATAAATCATACTTCTCCTCCATCGCAGCTAAAGCTCCTGAGAAGGAAAATGCAATCGTTCCTATAATACTGGTTATTTCTAATACATTCATGATAAAACCTCCCTAAACACCACCACAATCTTTTCGATTCAATTATAAACGTTTCAATCATAAAAAGGGCAACTTTTTTCTTAAATTTCTCTCATTTATAAACTTTTGACTCCTATTTTTCACAAACTAGTTAGCATGTCCTTGCATTTCAAGATGTTGTTTAATCACTCTCATAAAATCTTCTCCGTACTTATCTAGTTTGTTTTGACCTACCCCTTTAATTTGTAGAAATTCAATGGATGTTGTAGGGACTTTGTCTACTAAATCTTGTAAGGTTTTATCAGAAAATACGACATAAGGCGGCAAGTTTTGTTTGGTTGCTAAATCTGATCGAAGCAATCGAAGGGATTCAAATAATTCATCTGCCTTCATCAATTGCTTAACAGCTAATTGTTTTCTAAACACTTGTTTTTTCCCAAGTAACACATCAATGCCATTTTCTGAAACCAGTAAAACAGGATACTGATCTTTTGTTGGAACAAGTAATTGTTCAGCAGTTAAAAAGTCAATGAGATCTACAACTTCTTTTTGTGTCATGTCAGATAATAAACCATAAGTTGATAGCTTATCAAACTGCCATTGGGTAATTTTTTGATCTTTAGAACCTATCAATACTTTACCAATCAAACCTTTACCAAACTTTTCACCCATACGTTTCACACAAGAGAGTACTTTTTGAGCATCTTTAGTGATATCAACAACTTCTCTATCATCTAGACAGTTGCTACAATGGCCACACGCCACCCCATTTTCGCCAAAATACCTCAAAATATATTGTTGTAAGCACATCTGTGTGTGAGCGTATTGATTCATCTCTCGTAGTTTTTCATATTCATGCTGTTTATATTCAGCCTCACCAGTAGATTGCTCAATAAAATAGTGCTGAATTTGAATGTCTTGAGGGGCATATAACAAAATAGCATCACTAGGTAAACCATCTCTACCCGCTCTTCCTGCTTCTTGATAGTAGGACTCAATATTTCCAGGTAACTGGGCATGAATCACAAACCTCACATTACTTTTATCAATACCCATACCAAAAGCATTTGTAGCAATCATAACCTGGGTTTGATCATAAATAAAATCTTCTTGATTTTTTGATCTTTGAGTTTCTGATAGGCCACCATGATACATCCCTACTGATAACCCAGCATGTTTGATTAATCTATAAAGGCGCTCTACTTCTTTTCTAGTCGTAGCATAGATGATTCCTGATTGACCTTTATTAGTTTTTAAATATTCTAATAAATAGTTATCATGTTGGTCTTTGAATAACTGAAAAGATAAATTTTCCCTAGCAAATCCTGTTTGAACACGGTTTGATTTAGGTATATGTAACAACTGGCAAATATCTTGTGCTACTTCTTCAGTTGCTGTTGCAGTTAATGCAACAATAGTCGGCTGATTAGAAAAATATTTTAAATTCTCGGCAAGATCTAAGTAACTTGGCCTAAAGTCATGTCCCCACTGAGAAATACAATGTGCTTCATCAATGGCAATTAGACCAATCTGACGTTGGTTTAATTGCTGAATAAATTCTGCTGAGCTAAGGCGTTCCGGAGCAACATAGAGAAGCTTAATATCCCCATATAAAACTTGCCTAAGCCGGTGATTTATCTCTTGATAATCCAGAGTACTATTAATATACGTAGCGGAAATTCCCATATCATTTAAAGCATCTACTTGATCTTTCATTAAAGAAATTAAAGGAGAGACAACCAAAGTGAGATCAGAACTCATCACTGCGGGTAGTTGGTAACAAACTGACTTGCCTCCTCCTGTTGGCATAATCCCTAATACATTTTCTCCTTGATTAATGTAGCGGATAATATCTTCCTGGCCAGCCCTAAATGTTGTATAGCCAAATACCTCTTCTAAACATTGGTAGATTTTTTCCATAAAAATATCTCCTTTACATCATTTTCGCCACCTCAATATAACATACCTTACTTATTTCATAAATAAGATTCCCTTGTTTTCCTGAATTTCGTATTGTCTGTCTCAAGGTGTCTTTGCTATAATAGTTGTAAGGAGAATTCTTATGGCTAAAAAGAAAAAACAAGAAACAAAAGGATACTACCTATATATTGGAGTTGCTCTTGGTCTTATCTACGGGGTTATTTTCAATAAAATCTGGCTAGGGCTGGGTATTGGGTTAGTTATTGGTGCAGGGTTTGATTTTTTAATGAAACAAGACAAAAAAAAGAAGTAAATGGATGCATGTCACCATGTCCATTTACTTCTTTTTTTATCTCTGATTAGATTTGAGTTATTTTATAAATCATATCAGGCGTTGTCCCACAACAACCACCGATACTAACATGAGAAAACTTTTGTATTTGAGCAATTCCTTCTAAATATTCCATATCTCTAACAGGATAAATTAAACGCTCATCATCTTTTGTTGGTATTCCTTTATTAGGACTAATAACAACAGGAAAATCTGATACTTGTCTAAATGACTCAAGAAAAGATTTTACCTGATTAAAATCAGACACACAATTGATACCTAAGGCAATCACTTGCTTCCTATTTACAAGGTTTCCAAATTGCTCAATTTCAGCTACAGTTAAGTCCTCTAAATTAGTGATTGAAGCAATCACATCAATAGCTGGGGCCACTTCCTCAACGCAATTTAGAGCATATTTCAATTCTCTCAAATCATAAAAAGTCTCTAGTAATATCTGGTGACAGTCTTCTTCTAAGGCAACTTTTGCCTGTGTTTGATAACGTTGTCTTCTTTTTTCCTTATCCCAACCAAGAGGAGCTGGGCTCATATCATAGACCCAAAAATCAGGATGTAATCCTTTGACTAAACCACAAGCTCTAATACCTAACTGATGTATCTCTTCTTCTGGAAGGTCATCCAGGGACAAGCTAAAGGTATGTGTTTTCAAAACATTAGCACCAGCATTTAAATATGATTGATGAATATTTACAATATCTTCAGTATGACTCATCACACTTTGACTAAATTCTTGATAGGATAACCCTTTTTTCAAACACTCCGTTCCCATAGCACCGTCAAATATTAAACAGTGAGTTCCAATTACTTCACTCAACATCATGTTTTTCCTCCCCTACAACTTCTATTTTTCTCTTTAGTTTATTGATTAGTTTCTGTACCATAAGGATAGTGACTAATTCTATTTAAAAGACTAAAAATAACTAAAGGTACCTATTGACTCATTATTTTTAACTCATACAGTTATTTAGCTAATCAATAAGTTTCTAACTTATTGATACAAGATAATCATAGCAATTTTAAAAAATAAAAACCAATTAATTTTGGATGAATAACAGACAAAAAAAACTACTTTTGATGTTTGTGAGTATCAAAAGTAGTTTCATAATATTTATTTAAAAGGAAGAATTATTCCGGCTATATAAAGGCATATTTTCTGTATATTCCATATAAGTACTAACAATCGTTTTTCGCTGATTATTTTGAACAACAATTACCCAGTTATTTCCTTCATTGTGGGTGATTGTTTCAACATTATCCTCACCCTCAGTTAAGGTAATAATATCTAGTCCATTAAAATACTTCAACTTTTTTGAGTCATGTTTCTAACTCCTTACTTTGCAATAATACTTGCTCCATCATCTTATAAAATCTTTCTCGGTCTGCAGCTGTAAAAGGTTTTGGCCCCTTAGTTCTTTTACCAGCCTGTCGCATTTTTGCTCCCATAAAGCGTTGATTTAATAACATATCAATGTTTTCCAGACGGTATTCAGTACCAGAGTGGTGAAAAATCCGAGTTTGCTTCCCTAAAAGTAAAGCGGCCAAACCATAATCTTGGGTAATAACAATATCATCATTATTAATCTCTTTTACGATTCGATAATCAGCCCCGTCAGCTCCTTTATCTACATAGATAAACCTTACTAAATCACTATATTCTTTTGTCGTATAATGATCCACACTAGTCACAATTAAAACTGGAATTTGATATATATCACTTAATTTAATCACTTCATTTTTTACAGGGGAGCCGTCTCCATCAATCACAAAACGCATGAATATACCTCCTGTAACTATTTATTTTCTGTAATTTGTCATTAACCCCTTTAAGAAATTCCTTGCATAATTATCACCACAAGGCTCGTAGTTACGATGACCTTCTTTTCGCAAAAATGATCCCATTTGACTCTTTGATACAATAATATTAGCATCATCAAGAGTATCAATCATATCTTCAGTTGTATATGATAAAGCAATTTTTAATTTCTTTAACATGACATTATTGGCATTACCAGGATGAAGTTCTAAAGGTTGTTCTGGTCCATCCTTCACGCCTCTTTGAGAAATAATCATCCCATTTAAAAAGCGTTCAAACTGCTCATCAGTAAGCTCTAATTCGTAATCTTCATCATTTACTTTACGTAGCATGCTTAAAAATTCATCCTTTGTAACTTCCACATGACCCAACTTAAATATTTCAATCATATCATTGTCTTTTATGTCTAAAGCGTAGCGTAGACGTTTGATTCTATCGTTATTATTCATTCTTTTCTCCCTTATTTCATATATTCTCTTGTATTATAACAGAGATAAGTTTTTGATGTTATAAAAGACCATACTGATAAGCATACCGTTCACCATGTTCAACTGGTAGCTCAATCACACCTGAAAAAATAAAATCAGTCTGACTTACAACTTACTGCATACTTTTATTTTGTGGATGTGTATCAATCCTAATGGCTCTTATTAATAAGATTACGGACAAAGTGTTCGATGATATAATCTATTAAAGGAGCTTCTTATTATGACAACTAAAAGATATTCAGAAGAATTTAAACAATCAATGATTTCGCTTAAACACAGTGGCCGTTCAGCCACCTCTTTATCAAAGGAATATAACGTTGCGGTGCTTTTGGCAAAAAGTTAATAAAACTAAGGAGAGAGACTGTTTTAAAGGTAGTCTCTCTTAATTTAAATGCTGGACACCGCATTACTCGTATTTTAATGGTACTCAATATTCCTAGAACAACCTATAATGATTCTTCATTTATCTAAATGAGGAATACTAACATCAATTTTAAATCAAGTTAAAAGGAGATTAACTTGATTTAATTATTTTATTCGACTATTTTTGTCCGTAATCTTGACACAAGAGCCATAAAGTTAGATGATATAACAGTGGTTTACTGTCAGGAGCTTGTAAATGAATGGTACGAGAAATATAAGCAATATCCGTACTTTCGTAAGGTTACAGCTCAAATCATGAGGTATGGTGAAGCTATGGAGATTATGAAGAGTAATCCAATGGCTAAGACTACCCTTCCACGTAAGAAGGAAGAAGAAAAAAAGTTACAATACTACACCAAAGATGAATTACAACACTTCTTTGAGTGCCTAAATGACTTCGGCAATTACAAACAATTAGCTTTTTTTAAGGCTTTAGCATTTACTGGATGTCGTAAAAGTGAAATTTTATCACTCCAGTGGGAAGATATAGATTTATTCAATAAAACGGTGTCTATCGGCAAAACTCTAGCTATTGATGAAAACCTTGATATTATCATTCAAACGCCTAAGACTAGCTCTAGTGTGCGTGAGATAAGCTTAGATGATGAAACAGTCAAGATACTGTCTAGGTGGCGTAATATTCAGCGTGAAAAATATTTTAAAATGGGATTCAACACCACAAGTGATAAACAATTTGTATTTACTAATGAACGCAATGAACTATACTACCCTCAGATTGCTAATGACTGGTTAAAGTACCTAATTAAGAAGTACCAGCTACCTAAGATTACACCTCACAACTTTAGACACACGCATGCTAGTTTGTTATTACAAGCTAGTATACCAGTAAAAGAAGTGAGTGAACGATTAGGGCATAAGGACATAAAGATTACGCTAGAAATTTATAGTCATGTCATGCCTGAAGAAGCAGAAAAGACAGCCAATAAATTTGCTAATTTTGTTGGTTTTTAGAAAGGAATGACACAATGAACTTACCACACGATTATTTAGATGACGTTTTAGTGCGAATGGCGTACCATTCAAGTGCGATTGAAGGCAACACCATTTCATTAGCTGAAACAGTTTCAATCATCTTAGAAGATACTATTATATCCCCTGAAAAGGGTATGAAGATGAGGGAGTTTTACGAGGTAGCCAATCATAAACAAGCATTCGATTATATTATCAGTGCATTACAGAATGATGAGCCATTCTCTGAAAGAGTTATCAAGAAAATACACGAGTTGCTACTTGATCGTATTCAATTTGATAAAGGTGAGTACAAAGCCACCCAAAACGCTATTATTGGTGCTACCTTCAACACGGCTAGACCTCATGAAGTACCAAACTTGATAACACAATGGGTTGATAATACATTATACCGTTTAGAAATAGCCAATAATATTGATGACGTGGCAGAAGTATTAGCAGATAGCCATATTCAATTTGAGCGTATTCATCCATTTAGTGACGGTAACGGACGTACTGGACGTATGATTAATATCTACCTAGCACTTATGACTGGTTATGCTCCTGTGGTTGTTAAAGTAGATGATAGAGCTTTATACATTAACCTATTATCAAAAGAAGATTCTCATGGATTAGCTAAACTTTTTAAAGAATCAATGGAGTTTGAAGCTGAACGAATGACACAATTTTCGGGTTTGTCAAGTTAAGTGTGTAAATTCCTTAAAAATAAAAATAGAAACTCAATTTGACAATGAGTCGTCCTGTGATAATCTCTAGGAATAAGAGGGTATTTTTAATAAACCTCTTGTCCCGATAAAAAATCGCAGGACGAGAGACTCGTTGTCAAATTTTATATGTCTCACTTATTTTGATTAGTAACGATTATATTTTTCGACACGTTTTGAAAAAGAGTCGTTGACCGTTAATTGGTTAAGCACCATAGCCCAATTATGAACATGCCCACCTTCCCATTTACTTTGAAGTTCTTTCACTCGAAGATATAATAGCTTAAGAAGGGCATTCTCATTAGGGAAAGCTCCTTTTTTAGTTACCTTGCGGAAACTAGAGTGAACACTTTCTACAGCATTTGTCGTGTACATTATTTTTCGAATAGCTGAGCCGTAATCAAATAATTGTTCGACATGGTGGAAATTTCTTTTCCAAACATCAATAGCTCCAGGATAGACTGCCCACTTTGTTTGAAAGGTATCAAAAGCTGTTTGAGCCGCTTTTAAGGAGGAGGCACTGTAAAAAGACTTCATATCCTTACAAACCTCTTTATAACTTTTACTTGGCACATAACGAAGGGCATTTCTAACTAAATGGACCAGACAACGTTGAACGACAACACCTGGGAAAATAGCTTTGGCTCCATTTTCAAGCCCTGATACACCATCCATTGAAATAAACAAAATATCTTCAACGCCACGCTCTTTAATCTCATCAAAAATCTGCATCCATCTATTTTTCGATTCTGTTTGATTTAGCCAAAGACCTAGAATTTCTTTATTTCCTTTTAAATCATAACCAAGAATTGTATACACCGCACATTCTTTCACTTCATAATTTTCTCTTAGAGTGACATACATACAATCGACAAACAAGAAGGCATAGCATTTGGCCAGAGGTCTGATTTGCCATTCCTCAAGTTCTGGTAATATTTGATCTGTGATATCCGACACCATATCATGAGAAATAGTAAAACCATAAATATCTTCAATTGTCGAGGCAATATCTCGTTGACTCATGCCTTTGGCATACATAGAAAGAACTTTTCCTTCAATACTTGAAACGTCTCTGCTTCTTTTAGGAATAATTTCTGGCTCAAAAGAAGCGTCTCTATCTCTAGGAACCTGAATGTCTAATTCACCAAAACTTGTTTTTAATTTTTTATTTCCATATCCATTCCGTCTGTTTTGAGTTTCTTTTTCTTGTCTTGACTGATTCTCATAACCTAAATGATTATCTAATTCTCCACGAAGCATTGCTTCAAACATCGGTCCAAAAACATCTTTTAGGGCTTCTTGCATGTCTTCAACCGATTCTGGTTGATAGGCATCAATAATTGATTGAGCTAACTTCGCTGATTTTTGATCTTTTTTCTTTTTTGTCATGACTTACCACTCCTTTAATCTATTGTAAAAAAAGAAAAACCGCGAAGCAACCCACTACCTAGGATGGTAGGTTACTTACACGGTTTATATTACACTCTCCAATTTTCTTAATGCACAGACCTTTTCACAGACCCCACCAATTTAAGAAAAAATAAATCAAAACCTCCAGTGTGAACTGGAGGTTTGTCCTTCGGCTGGAAGCCTCTTTTTCCGGCCTAAGCCTAAAAGGCTTACTGAATGGTTCCCCTCGTGCACCACATTTACTCGCTAATCCTAAAAGGATTGCTTATTCAATTCTTTTTGTTTTTTCTCCTGTAAATGGATCATACTCTTCAAATAACGTAAGTTGATCTGCTACATAATCTTCTTGAATTTGATTTCTTATGTATTCTTCAATTTGTTTTTTTATTTCTACCAACTGTGTCTACATAATAACCTCGACACCAAAATTTTCTGTTCCCATAACGATATTTCAATTCTGCATGCCTATCAAAAATCATTAAACTACTTTTACCTTTTAAATACCCTATAAAACTAGAAACAATTAGTTTAGGTGGTATACTTACTAATATATGGATATGATCTTTACAAGCATTCGCTTCAATAATTTCAACACCTTTTCTTTCACATAGATCTCGTAATATTTCTCCTATGCTTTTTTTGTACTTTCCATAAATTATTTGGCGTCTATATTTAGGAGCAAAAACTATGTGATACTTACATTTCCATGTTGTGTGTGATAAACTTTGATTGTCCTTTTTCATAAGGAACCTCCTTGTGATTTGATAGTTTGTGGTCGGGAAACCAAATCTATCTTATCATCTTAGGAGGCTTTTTTAATACCACGCTAGAAGCTCTTTAGAACCACCTGCATAGCAGGTGGTTTTCAGTACATATAAAAAAGCTTCGGATGTTGTTTTAACAACATCCGAAGCATATATTAATAACCTAACCTACTGACCCTTCCATCTCATAAGCTATCAATCTATTAAGCTCAACAGCATACTCCATTGGAAGTTCTTTTGTAAATGGTTCAACAAATCCCATAACGATCATCTCTGTCGCCTGCTCTTCTGACAAACCACGGCTCATTAAATAATATAATTGTTCTTCTGAGATTTTTGAAACTTTTGCCTCATGTTCAAGTGCCACTTGGCTATTGTGAATTTCATTAAACGGAATGGTATCACTTTTTGATAGCTCATCCATAATGATTGTGTCACATTCAATATGTGAAATAGACCCTTCACTTTGTTTGCCAAATGTGACTTGACCACGGTAATTCACCGCTCCACCATCTTTAGCAATTGATTTTGACACAATCGAGCTAGATGTATTTTTAGCATTATGAATCATTTTGGCCCCAGTATCTTGGATTTGTCCTTCTCCAGCAAAAGCTACAGATAACATCGTTCCACGAGCTCCTTCACCGTCTAAGTAGACACTTGGGTATTTCATGGTTGTTTTTGCTCCAAGGTTACCATCAATCCATTCTACTGTTGCCCCAGCCTCTGCCTTAGCACGTTTTGTTACTAAGTTATAAACATTATCTGACCAGTTTTGAATAGTTGTGTAACGACAATAAGCATCTTTTAAGGTAAAGATTTCTACAATCGCTGCATGTAAACTATTACTTGAGTATGTTGGTGCTGTACAGCCTTCAACGTAATGCACACTAGCACCTTCATCAACAACAATTAGCGTCCGCTCAAACTGTCCTGTATTTTCTGCATTAATACGGAAGTAAGTTTGCAGTGGCACGTCAACTCTAACACCTTTTGGTACGTAAATAAATGTTCCACCTGACCATACAGCTGAGTTTAAGGCTGCTAATTTATTATCTGTTGGTGGGACTAATTTTGAGAAGTACTCTTTAAAGATTTCTGGATACTCTTTTAAAGCTGTATCTGTATCAGTAAAGATAATTCCTAATTTTTGGAATTCTTCTTTCATATTGTGATAAACCACTTCTGATTCATACTGAGCACTAGCTCCAGCTAAGTATTTACGCTCAGCTTCTGGTATCCCGATTCGCTCAAAAGTCTCTTTGATTTTATCAGGTACATCATCCCAGTCACGAGCTGGTTTATCACTGGCTTTTTGGTAATATTTGATTTTATTAAAATCTAAATCGGATAAACTTGGTCCCCATGTTTGCATAGGCATTTTATGGTAGGCTTCAAGAGATTTTAAGCGGAATTCTAACATCCACTCTGGCTCTTCTTTTACTGCCGAAATTTCTCTTACAATATCTTCTGTTAGCCCTTCTCCTGTACTGAAGATAGGCTTCACATCATCATGAAAACCAAACTGGTAATCTTCTAACTCTGGTACTTCACTCATTAGGGTCACACTCCTTATTCCTCAGTATGTAATTGACTACTGATAGTTGTTTCATTTTCTTGAATTATACCACGCTCTAAGGCTTTCCATGCTAAGGTTGCACATTTGATTCGTGCTGGAAATTTTGCCACCCCGCTTAGCATCTGGGCATCTTTTAATGTTTTCTTTGCTGTACCAATGTCTTCACCTTGGACTAATTCTAAAAAATTAGCAATGATTTCAATGGCTTCAGCTTCTGTTTTTCCCTTTATCGCTACAGTCATCATGCTAGCACTGGCCATACTAATAGAACAGCCGTGACCTTCAAAAGCGACATCACAGATGACACCATCTTGAATGTTTAATTGAAGTTGAATCACATCCCCACATGTTGGGTTATTTAATTCAATTTGGCTAGTCGCATCATCTAATACACCTCTATTATGTGGGTGATTCGTGTGATCGAGTATGACTTGACGATATAAATTATCTAATCTAGATAAAGCCATATTGGAAAAACTCCTTTGCTTCGATGATTGATTGGACTAAACAATCAGCATCTTCTTTTGTATTATAAAAATAAAAACTAGCTCTAGCAGTTGACATCACGTCAAGATATCTAAGCAGTGGCTGAGCACAGTGATGTCCTGCTCTAATCGCCACGCCTTGCATATCTAGGGCTGTTGATAAATCATGAGGGTGAATCCCTTCAATATTAAACGCAATCACACCTGTATGTTGATTCACATCTTTTGGTCCGTACAACTCAAACCCATCAATAGCTAGTAGCTTAGGTAAGACGTATTCAACTAATTCTTGTTCATGTTGGTGAATATTATCTAGTCCTATCTCTTCTAAATAATCAATGGCATAAGCTAAACCAATAGCCCCTGTGATGTTAGGCGTACCAGCTTCAAATTTATAAGGCAACTCGGCCCAAGTACTTGTCTGGTCATAGACAAAATCAATCATCTCTCCACCATACTCGACAGGCTCCATTTTCTCTAATAATTCTTGTCTGCCGTACAACACACCAATTCCAGTTGGTCCACACATTTTATGAGCACTAA
This sequence comes from Vagococcus jeotgali, assembly GCF_035918315.1. Taxonomy (NCBI): domain Bacteria; kingdom Bacillati; phylum Bacillota; class Bacilli; order Lactobacillales; family Enterococcaceae; genus Vagococcus; species Vagococcus jeotgali. The sequence goes on from NZ_CP142146.1 coordinate 1,333,255, forward strand.
AGGCATAGAAATCACAATTTAACTTCGTGACATTAACCCTCATATGAGGTGTAGATTGAGCTCCATCTACTACCATTTTAGCCCCAACACTATGAGCTAATTCACCTAAAGTCTTCACATCATTTACGACACCTAAGACGTTTGATGCATGAGTAATGGATACAATTTTCACACCATCTGTAATTTTTGACTTGGCATCTGTCATATCTAAAAAACCTTCAGGCGTTAGATTAATATAAATCAATTCCGCTCCCTTACGTTTGGCTAGTTGTTGCCAAGGAATGATATTTGAGTGATGTTCCATATAACTAATCACAATTTTATCGCCCTTTTCCACAACTAAATCACCAAGAGACTGAGCAACCCAATTTAAACTCGTCGTTGTGCCTCTTGTAAACAGAATTTCTTTGGTACTTTTAGCCTCTAAAAAACGACTCACTGTATCACGAGCAGCTTCGTACTGACTAGTTGCTCTCTCTGATAAAGTGTGAACACCACGGTGAACATTAGCATAATCTGTTTCTTTAAAATGTTTAAGTTCATTCATTACTTTAAGTGGCATCTGGGTACTTGCAGCATTATCTAAATAAACTAACGGCTCATCATTTACTTCTTGATGTAAAATCGGAAAATCTTGTTTTAGACGTGTTGCATCTAACATTTAATCAACCAACTTTCTGTCAATAACTTGAACAAACTCCTCTTGCACACTTTTTACTGGAATAGCAGTAATCACAGAACCTAAGAATCCTCTTGTTACTAAGCGTTCTGCTTCTTTTTGAGGTAATCCACGACTCATTAAGTAGTATAATTCCTCAGGATCTAATCGACCGGCACTAGCAGCGTGTCCAGCGGTGACTTCAAATTCATCAATTAATAAAATCGGATTAGCATCTCCTCTAGCTTGATCAGATAACATTAATACACGACTTTCTTGCTGTGCATCCGCACCTTTTGCTCCGTTAATAATATGACCGATACCATTAAATGTTAGCGTTCCTTTTTCACGAATCACACCATGTTGTAAGATATGACCAATTGAGTGAGGTGCACGGTTTGTGACTCTGGTATCAATCCCTTGTACTTGGCGTCCTGCTGAGATAGCTACGACTTTCACCTCAGAATGGGAGCCTTCTCCCACAAGCTCTGAATCAAAATCAGCGACAACATTCCCGTCATTCATCAATCCAAGAGCCCAGTCAACACTAGCATCTTTCATAACATAAGCACGGCGGTTCATATAAGTGTTAACTTCTTTTCCTAAACGGTCAATCGCTGCAAATTTTACTTTAGCACCTGGTTTTGCGATCACTTCAACCACAATATTGGCTGATAATTTTTCACTGGCTTCACCAATAGATTCAAAACGTTCTAGGTAAGTTAATTCACTATTTTCTTCAGCAACAATTAAAACATGCTTAACAAACGCACTTGTATCTTCTTGTTGATGATAAAATAATGATTCGAAAGCTTCTTTTACCACCACATTTTTCGGTAGGTAAAGGAATACGCCACCATTTAAGAAAGCTGTATGAAAAGCAGTCATCTTGTCTTCTAAACTGGGTACAGTTTTTGTCATAAAATATTTTTCAACTAACTCACTATGCTCTATCATTGCAGTGAAAATATCAGTAAAAATAACGCCTTGTTCAGCTAATTCAACTGGCATTTGCTCATAAAACGTTGTTGTACGTCCTTGAATAACTAAAGGGTTATCTTCTATTTCATCAAAACTTGGTAAAATAGGTGCTCCTTGATATTCTTCATTGATTGAGCCAACATTCATCAATGGCCAGCGGTGATATTTCACACGTTCAATGACTGGTAATTCTAACTCGTCTACTTTTTTTAATGCTTCTAAACGACGATCTAACATCCATTTTGGTTCTTCTAAACTAGCAGAAAACAGTGTGATGTCGTCAAGATAGGCTTGTAAATTAACAGATTTCATTTATCTTGTCTCCCTTAATTAGTCTTCAACTTCGATATAATCGATGCCCAGCTCTTCACTGATTCCTTTGTATCCTTCTTTTTCAAGACGCTTAGCTAAATCAGCGCTTCCTGTCATAACAACTTTACCGTCCATCATAATATGAACCACATCTGGAACAATATAATTTAGTAGACGCTGATAGTGAGTAATAATCAGTGAACCAAAATTATCCCCACGCATTTCATTAATTCCTTTTGATACTACTTGAAGCGCATCAATATCAAGACCTGAATCAATCTCATCAAGAACTGCAAATGTTGGTTCTAACATTAATAGTTGCAGAATTTCATTACGTTTCTTCTCACCACCTGAGAACCCTTCATTTAAATAACGCTCTGCCATCTCTTCTGGCATATCAAGTAGAGCCATTTTCTCATCTAGTTTATCTAAAAATTCCATGACACCAATTTTATTATCTTCATCACGTTTAGAATTCATTGCGGCACGCATAAATTCAGCATTAGTAATTCCTGGGATTTCACTTGGGTATTGAACAGCTAAAAATAGACCCGCACGAGCACGCTCGTCTACTTCCATTTCTAGTACATTCTCACCATCTAATAAAATCTCACCTTGAGTGACTTCATAATTAGGGTTTCCCATAATCGCTGCTGATAAAGTGGATTTTCCCGTTCCATTTGGCCCCATGATGGCATGAATCTCACCAGTTTTCATGGTTAAATTAACACCTTTTAAAATTTCTTTATCTTCTATTGATACATGTAAATCTTTTATTTCTAAAACTGACATGTTTTTCCCTCCAAATAATCGTCACATATTTAACTTCCTTATCAATTTTATCCTAATTAAGAATGAACTTCAAACCAATTTTTTAAAAAAATAAAGCTTTATGTGACATTTCCCTTATTATATAGGCATTCCTTAATAATAATTAATTTAAATAAGGATATATTATTGCTAAGAAACACATTAAAAACAAACATCATTCTCATTACAATCAATTACCCAAAGAAAAACTTATTATTTTTTCAGTTTTAAACTAATTGTGATATTCTGAATCGGACGAGTCACTATAAGCTTGGGGGAGTTAGTATGTTGGAGTTGTTTATTTTAATGATGGAGCGAGTTGGATTAATTATTTTATTAGCCTTTTTATTAGTCAATGTCCCCTATTTTAAAAAAATTCTATTAAGTCGAAATCAATTATCGTCTAAATTGCAATTAATTTTAGTTTTTGGAATCTTTACATTGATTTCTAATCTAACTGGTATTGAAATAACAAGCAATGAAGTTATTCCAAGTAATATTTTAACTAATATATCACTTGATACATCTATTGCTAATACTAGAACATTAGCTATTGGCGTATCTGGTATTGTTGGTGGCCCTTTTGTTGGTATATGCGTCGGGGCTTTAGCAGGAATTCATAGGATGTTACAAGGAAGTGCCAATAGTTTCTTCTATATTCCTTCTTCTATGTTGGTTGGCTTTTTATCAGGAGCTTTAGGTGTCAAGTTATCAAAACGTGGAACGTTTCCAACACCTATACAAGGTGCGATTATAGGTGCTTCAATGGAAATCATTCAAATGGTATTTGTTACCTTATTTTCTGGTAATAGTATTTATTACGGAATGGAATTAGTGAATCTAATCGCCTTTCCTATGATTGTCTTAAATAGTATTGGTAATTTCATTTTCCTATCTATTTTAACGATTACTTTAAAGCAAGAAGAACAAGCCAAAGCTGTGCAAACTCATGATGTACTTGATTTAGCTGCCCAAACACTGCCCTATTTTAGAGCAGGTTTACACGAGGAATCAAGTTTTGCTGTTGCCAAAATTATTAAGCATTATACAAAAGTGAATGCGATTAGTATTACTGATACAAAACAAATACTTGCTCATGTAGGTGATGGGAGCGATCACCATATCCCTGATACCGAAGTCATCACTGAACTGTCAAAAAAAGTATTGAGCTCTGGAAAAATAGCCATTGTTCATCACAAAAAAGATATAGGCTGTACCCATCCTGATTGCCCCCTAAAAGCAGCTATTGTGATCCCCTTAATTGTTCAAGAACGAACAGTAGGAACTTTAAAAATGTATTTTACAGATGCCAATCAGTTGACTCATGTAGAAGAACAACTGGCTGAAGGGTTAGCTAGTATTTTCTCTTCTCAAATTGAATTAGATGAGACAGAAGTTCAGTCAAAACTATTAAAAGAAGCAGAAATTAAATCTTTGCAAGCTCAAGTTAACCCACATTTTTTCTTTAATGCAATTAATACTATTTCTGCTTTAATGCGCCGAGACAGTGAGAAGGCTCGTACTTTATTACTACAACTTAGTACTTATTTTAGAGGTAACTTACAAGGTGCAAGATACACTCTTATCCCCTTAAAACAAGAGCTCATCCAGGTTGAGGCCTATCTGTCATTAGAGCAAGCTAGATTTCCTGATCGTTTTGATATTCATTTTGATATTGAAGATGGGATGGATGATATTTTAGTCCCTCTCTATGCGGTACAAATTTTAATTGAAAATACTATTAAACACGCCTTTGGAAATCGGAAATCTGGAAATACTGTTTTGGTTAAATTATTTACTTTTGAACATAATTGTTACATTTCTGTTAGTGATAACGGTGTTGGAATATCTTCTGAATTAATTGATATAATTGGTAAACAACCAGTCACTTCAGATAAGGGGACTGGAACGGCTCTGGAGAATCTAGCTAAACGGTTAACGAACTTATTTGGTAATGAAGGCAGGTTTAATGTGACGAATCAAGAAAATGGAGGAACAAACTTTATTCGGGTATTCGGATTATCGTGTGGAATTCTTATAAACCCTCATAATCTCTCACAAAAAAGCTCTTCATTTAAAAATAAGTATTTCAATACAAAATCCCTTTTCATAAAGTATCTTCTTTCTATTGACTCTAACGTAACGTAATACTCTATAGTGGTAATTGAAGGAGGTACAAAGTGATGGATATGAAGATAAAAGAAGTGGCAGAATTGGTTGGTGTTAGTATTCGTACACTTCATCATTATGATCAGATTGGATTATTGACCCCAAAAGAAATCACTGATTCTGGTTATCGACTCTATTCAGAAGAAAACCTTGAAACATTACAACAAATTTTATTTTTCAAGGAACTTGGATTCAACTTAAAGGAAATTAAAAAGATTATTAACAGCTCTTTATTTAACCGACAAGAAGCATTGATTTTACAACGAAAAATGTTGATTGAGAAACGAAAAAAAGTCGATAAAATGATTGAAACCATTGATAAGACGATTAAACATATGGCGGGAGAAATACAAATGACGAATGAAGAGAGGTTTGAGGGAATTAACGTTGGATTCAACCAATTTGAAGAAGAGGCTCGTCGCCGTTGGGGAAATCAATCTATTGATGAGATAAACGCAAAACTAAAGGGAATGTCCAAAGGTGAACAAAATGATTTATCTGATAGATGGGATATGATCTTCAATAAACTTGCATGCCTTCGTGATCAATCCCCCGAATCCAAAGAGGTACAAGCAACAATTAAACAATGGTATGACTTTTTAAATGAAAATTTTAGTAAGTACTCTCTTGATGCCTTTTATGGATTAGGTCAACTTTATATTAATGATGAACGTTTCACAAAAAATATAGATCAGTATGGTGAGGGTTTAGCAAAACTCATGAGTGAGGCGATGGAGGTCTTTACGAATAATCAAATAAGAGGTGGTAGCAATGAAAATAATAATTGAGGATACAACTGAACAATACGATAAATTGTTTTCAATGGAAGAAGATAAAGAAAATTTTTATCGGTACTCAATGATGAAGCCTTTTGAAAAGATGTGGAATATGATTAATGTTCCATTAAAGGCTAAGCAACCTAATGGGTATGATGTAATAATGGCTACAAATATGCTTGGCTATCTTAATGTATCAGATACTCAAACTGGAAGACAAGCATTAGAAAGTTTAAAAGAAATTCAGGCTCTTCAAACAGCACATAGCACTTTGAATCATTGTATTGATTTTATTGAAAAAAATAATATATATATTAATGCTGATGAATTGAGATTTGGTATGTATATAGCTGACCCAAAGAAGCTCGAATTACAAAAAGGTTATTGTGGTTTTGGAGGAATTCCAGGGTTTATTCAAGTATCTATTTACCCAAACTCTTATAATATTCCAAGGATTCCTGCTGTAATTGCACATGAATTCCATCATAATATCCGTTTTTCATATTTTGATTGGGATCATGGAGACGTTACCGTTGGTGATTACTTAATTATAGAGGGTTTAGCTGAGTCATTTGCAAAAGAACTTTATGGAGAAGATCTTTTAGGACCTTGGGTTACTTCTTTTGATAAAGAAGACTTAGAATATTCAAAAGAAGTTATAAAGGATGCTTTAGATATTAAAGGATTTGCTGAGGTCAGCAGTTATATGTTTGGTGATACCATTGCAAAGGAACAAGGCTATCAACCTGTTGGCTTATCACCATTTGTTGGTTATGCAGTAGGCTACCATGCAGTGCAGTCTTTCATGGAAACCAATAATGTTGGGGATAGAAGAAGCTACCTTACTTGGCACAGATGAAATACTAAGCAATTGTGGACTGTTTTCTAAATAACCTGTTTGTACTAATGAAGGCATTACTGTGATAGCTAAGTAATGCCTTTCTTATTTAACTGCAATTCATATGATTTTCTTATTAAATGCTCAATAAAACAAAGGGAAATGAAATAATGACAACTAATATGCTCAATCTACCAAGTTTTAAGATTCTTGATATGAAGGAGAGTGAATATGATTATAGGTTCTTAGTTGAGACTACATTGCCACCTCCTTCTTATTACCCAAAATGTGGTACGGTTGCTAATCTATATAAGCATGGTAAAAAGGAACAATTATTCTTTGATTTGCCGATGCACGCTAAACGAGTTGGCATCTTCGTTAAAAGACAACGTTACAAATGTAATGAGTGTGGGCTACATTCTTTGAAAGTCTTCCAGATATAGATGAAGGCCATTTAATATCTGTCATTAGTATCGTTGTTGTTGGTCGAATGATTCAAATGGACTCAAATATGGTAGCTTCTTTACTACCACAAACTGCCACAACAGCTATTGCAATTCCTATTGCAGAATCTATTGGTGGTATCTCATCACTCACTGCTTTTGTTGTTGTTCCAATTGCTGCTAGTATACTAGGTGTTGGATAAACAAATAATTGATTCTATAAATAAAAAGATGATGAATTTTGTAGAAAAAGCTACCAAATTCATCATCTTTTTATTTATAAGAGATTAATCAACAACAGTGATTGTCCCTTTCCATTTTTCATTTACAAAGGTTTTAATTTTCTCATCGTGTAAGGCTTCTACTAAAGCTTTTGTTTTGTCACTATCTTTATCTTCAGTACGAACAGCAATAATATTAGCATATGGTGAATTATTATCTTCAACTAATACTCCATCTTCTTCTGGATTTAAGCCAATTCCTTCAGCAAAGTTTGCATTAATCGCAACTAAATCACCTTCATTATTTTGATACGTTGTTGTCATAATTGCTGGATCAATATCATACTTAAATTGTAAATTTTTAGGGTTTTCTTCAATATCATCAAATGTTGCTTGAGTTAAATCTGTTCCTTCTTTGACTTTAATAAGATCTGCATCTTGTAACATAGTAATCACACGTCCCCAATCCGTTTGTGAGTTACTTACAAGAACGGTACCACCATCTTTAATATCTTTAGCATCTTTTAAGTCTTTAGAATAAAGGGCTATTTTTTCTAAATGAATTGCTCCGGCATTTGAAAAATCATAATTTTTATCAGCGACTTCCTTATCAAAATATGGGATATGTTGGAAGTAATTAGCATCTAATTCTTTTTCTGATAGAGCTTTATTTGGTAGAACATAATCTTGGAAATTAACGATTTCAAGATCATAACCTTTTTCTTTTAAAATCGGTTTAACTTCTTCTAATATCTCTGCGTGTGGTGTCGGAGAAGCTCCAACCTTGATCACTTTATCTTCTTTACTAGATGAGTCTGCTCCTTTGTCACTACCACATGCTCCTAATGTTAATACTGCTACTGCTACAACTCCTAAGGCTAACCATTTCTTTTTCATTTTCATTTCCTCCTAAAATTTTTTATTATCTTTTATCTGTTACTTTTACTAATAAGTCTCCTAACCACTGGACAATAAAGACAATGATTAGCAGTAAAATAGTAGCTACCATAATTACTGTATAGTTATTTCCTAAAAAACCAGCTTGATAAGCTACAGCACCAAGTCCACCTGCTCCAATCACACCTGCCATTGCAGTAAAGCCAATCATCGTAATCGTCGTCACTGTTACACCAGATATTAAAGCTGGTAAACTCTCTGGAATTAAGACTTTAAAAATAATTTGAGTCTGTGTTGCTCCCATGGCTTCACTAGCCTCAAGTACTCCGTGATCCACTTCTCTAAAAGCAATCTCTACTAACCTTGCATAAAAAGGTGCTGCTGAGATTACTAGAGCGGGTATAGCTGCTGTTGCCCCTAACATCGTTCCAATAATTGCTTTTGTGATTGGGAATAATAAAATAATTAAAATAATAAAGGGTATCGAGCGAAATGTATTACTGATAACTGAAACGATACCATATAGTACTTTAAATACTGGTTTGTTACTTTTCCCAAAATAATACAGCATCAACCCAATAATTAAACCAATGATAATTACAAAAAATGTCGCCCAAAGCGTCATATAAAGGGTCTCTTTAGTCGCTTTAACAAAAATATCTGACTTGATTGAACTAAAATCAAAATAAGTTTCTTTAAAACTTTTATCCATATTGTAATACCTCGATTCCTACACCGTTTTTCTCAAAGTAAACTAGACTTTCTGAAACGGTTGATTCTTGTCCTGTCATTTGAACGAGCATTGTTCCAAATGAGCCTTGATTAACTTGTTTAATACTTGCTTGTAGAACGTTTATATCCATATCATAATTTTTAATAGCTGATGAAATGATCGCTTCTGTACTTTTTTTACCTTCAAAAGTTAGTCGTACTATCATTCCTTCTGGTGATTGTGATAATAAATATTCAATCGCATCTTCTTGTTCATCAGTATCCTCATTAACATCTTGTTTCACAAACCTAGCAGTTACAGCATGTTTTGGTTGTTTAAAGACAGATAATACGTCTCCTGTTTCAATGACTACCCCGTGCTCCATCACAACCACTTTATTACAAATTTTTCTAATCACATTCATCTCATGGGTGATTAAAACAATCGTTAAGTTTAGTTTTTTATTAATATCAAGAAGTAAGTCCAGAACTTCCTCTGTCGTTTGTGGGTCAAGGGCACTAGTGGCCTCATCACACAATAATATTTCTGGATCATTAGTCAAAGCACGAGCGATTCCCACACGTTGTTTTTGTCCTCCTGATAATTCACTAGGATAAGCATTCTCACGTCCTTCAAGACCTACTAATTTAATTAGTTCTTTGGCTTTTTCTATTCGTTTTTCTTTTGGAAAACGACTCAATTCAAGAGGTAACATGACATTTTCCATAACAGTTCTAGACCATAACAGATTAAAGTGCTGAAAAATCATTCCGACTTTTTTACGATATTCTCTTAGCTCCTTACCACTTAGGATACTCACGTTTTCTCCTGAGACTAAGACCTCTCCACTTGTTGGTCTCTCTAAATCGTTTAATAGGCGAATTAACGTGCTTTTTCCTGCTCCTGAATAACCTATAATGCCAAAAATATCACCTTTATCAATAGCTAAATTTACATTTTTAACAGCTTCTATCGTTTGTTTTTTTGTTTGATATGTTTTACTCACATCAACTAATTCAATATGATGCATCTATTATCCTCCTTTTAGCTTTTCTACGAAAAAAGCTTCCGTCCTTTATCTACTTTAATATAAAGTAAACAAAGGACGAAAGCATTGTTTCGTGTTACCACCTTTTTTCGTTATCATCTCACAACGATAACCTCACCCAGTACGCAAGAATTCCCTCTTAATACTGTTGTCCGCTAACGGGAACTCCCGAAAAACACTAGCTTTAGCTCATGTTTTTACGCTCAAAGACCATCTTCTATTTTTTTTCTGCTCCTCTTTCTCACCATCCGAGGTCTCTTTATACAGTCCAAAAATGTACTCTTCTTTTCAAAGCGATATGTTATTAAGAAGAATCGTATCAAACTATGAATTTAGTGTCAACCATTTTTCTTTAAATTCGATTTATCGCTCACCTTTTTCTTATTTGCTATTGTCTAGTTTTCATTGTAAAATGAACTGGTAGCAAGGAAAAGTAACGCTTACAATAACTAATCAAAGGGAGTTAATACCATGAATTTTGCAAAATATGTAGATCATACTATTTTAAAACCAGAAGCAACAAAAAAACAAATCAAACTTTTATGTGAAGAGGCAGCTAAGTTCAACTTCGCTTCAGTCTGTGTCAATCCTTATTGGGTATCTTATTCAGCAGAATTATTAAAAGATTCTGATGCTAAAGTTTGTACAGTTATTGGTTTCCCCTTAGGTGCAAATACAACAGCAACTAAAGTGTTTGAAACAATTAATGCCATTGAAAACGGTGCTGATGAAATTGATATGGTGATTAACATCGGCGCATTAAAAGATAAAGATTATGATACTGTTGAAAAAGATATTGCTGCAGTTGTTGAAGCAGCTCATCCAGAAGCAATCGTTAAAGTAATCATCGAGTCTTGTCTATTAACAGACAAGGAAATTGTCAAAGCTTGTGAGTTATCAGTTGCTGCTAAAGCTGATTTTGTTAAAACATCAACTGGATTTTCTACTGGTGGTGCTACTCCAGAAGCTGTAAAATTAATGAAAGAAACTGTTGGTGATAACGCACTAGTTAAAGCCTCAGGTGGTGTACGTTCTAAGGAAGATGCTGAAATCATGATTAAAAATGGTGCAGATCGTTTAGGAACAAGCTCAGGAATCGTTTTAGCCCAAGACTAATCAATTATTAACATTTAACTGACAACTATCATTTTGGTAGTTGTCTTTTTTTATAACTATATAGCTAACTAAAAGTAAGCATATGATTTCCTTTTTTATCAGTTTAGTATTAAAGTGACATTAAGCAAAATATCTAAAAATAAATCCTGAAAAAAGGTAGGCCTCTTACTATGGCTTTTTATGACTTGAATTTCAACACTTATAAGTAGTCACAATAAAACGACAAACATATCATAATGAAGGAGAGAAATAATATGTTAAACAATATCAATCCAGAAAAGGGTATGGAATTTGGTTTATATACTCTAGGAGACCATATGACAAACCCTGTTACAGAAAAAAAAATATCTCAAGAACAACGAATTAAAGAAATTATAGAGCTAGGTGTTTTAGCTGACCAAGCTGGCATTGATGCTTTTGGTGTTGGAGAGAGTCATCAGACTCACTTTGTTAGCCAAGGTCATACTGTTATACTAGGAGCTCTAGCTCAAGCCACAAAGCACATTAAATTACAAAGTTCTGCGACAGTTTTAAGTGTCAGTGATCCAGTTAGAGTCTATGAAGATTTTGCAACGATTGATTTAATATCTGGTGGACGTGCTGAAATAGTAGCTGGACGTGGTTCTAGAGTTGGAGCTTATCATTTACTTGGAGTTGACTTACAAGATTATGACGATATTTTTGAAGAAAAATTAGAATTATTAAAATTACTAAATGAGAGTCAAGATCCCATTAACTGGAGTGGAAATTACCGTAAACCTTTAGAAAATGCCGAAATTCTACCTCAACCAACAACTGGTTCTATACCACTTTGGCGAGCAGTAGGAGGTCATCCTGGTAGTGCCATTAAAGCAGGATATATGGGTGTTCCTATGATGTTGACTACTCTTGGTGGGCCTGCTGTCAATTTTACTCCAGCAGTATCAGCTTATAAAGAGGCTTTATCTGTGAGCGGGTATAAAGTAGATGACTTTCCACTTGGTACAACAAGTTTATTTTATGTAGGAGATACGACTCAAGGTGCTCTAAAGGATATGTACCCTTATTTAAACCAAGGAACAAAATTACTCCGAGGTTCAGATTACCCTAAACAACAATTTGCTAATGCCGTTGATTACCGTGATGCTTTGATGGTTGGAGATAAAAATCAAATTATCGAAAAATTACTTTATCAATATGAATTATTTAGTATGCAACGTTTCAGCGCTCAAATTGATTTAGGTGGTATGCCTTTTGATAAATTAATGAAAAATGTAGAAATTATTGGTCAAGACATTCTACCAGCTATTAAAAAACATACAAAAAGAAAGTAGGAAACAGGATGAATATTGTATTATTATCAGGTTCAGTTGTTGGCAGTAACACTAAAGCTGCTTTGACTTATGTCGAAGAAATATTAAAAAACAAAGCCCCAAATGCCACAATTACTTTTTTAGACTTAGCTCAGTATGACGTTCGTTTTTCTGATGGTAGGCATTATTTTGAATACGAGGGTGACACAAAATTTGTCGCTGAAACTCTAATGGCAGCAGATATTATTTTAATCGGGACACCAGTCTTTCAAGCTTCTATTCCTGCTCCTTTAAAAAATATTTTTGACTTGTTACCTGTTTATGGTCTAAGAGATAAAGTTGTAGGTATATTGGCTACAGCTGGTAGCCAAAAACATTATTTAGTCATGGAACAACAATTAAAACCTATTTTGTTTTACATGAAAGCTCACATTGTCCCTACCTATGTCTTTATCGAAGAAAAAGATATCTTAAGAAAAAAAATTATCAATGATGACACTTTGTTTCGTTTAGATAGACTAGTAGAAGATACTTTTGATTTAAGGGAAGCAAATGCCTTTATTAAAGAAAAAAAAGAAGCTGAATTTGATTTTTAAACATAAAGAGGGTTAGTTAGGCAACGTATTAAGGTTGCTTAACTAACCCTTATCTTTTTTATTTTTTTATCACTAACTCAATTGCTTCTTTAACTTTCTCTTCCCGATCGTGCTCATTTATATCTTCATTACCAATGCATTCAATTAAATTTTCTGCCACGATCACACCAATCGCTCTATCAATACTAGATCTAATTGCTGAGAGTTGTGTCACTACATCCCGGCAACTTTTATCCTCATCTAACATTTTTAAAACACCTCTAATTTGACCTTCAGAGCGTTTAAGTCGGTTACTGACATTACGTTTTGTCTCATCCATTTGGGGGCCCCCTATCTGATTTTACAATGAATTATTCACTGCTTGATATAATAGATAAGAGCCATCAAGATTTTTTGCATCATAACCCATTTGAGATAACATACGTTGAGCAATATAGCTACGCTGACCACTATGACAACTTAAAATAATCTCTTTGTCCTTTGGTAATTCTGACACTCGCTCACGTAAATCATTTAATGGTATGTTAATAAATCCATCAATTGTTCCCTTATCATATTCTTCTTTGCTTCTCACATCGATCAATACAACTCCAGATTCTCTTGCTTCTTCTAACTCATCTAACTGAATGCTCTTAGCGATACCTTCCATTAAATTAAGGGCTGCATAACCAACCATATTAACCACATCTTTAGCTGAACCAAATGGTGGTGCATATGTTAATTCTAATTCTGGTAAATCCTCAACACCTAGGCCACCTTTAATCGCTGTAGCAATCACATCAATTCGCTTATCAGCTCCATCATGACCTACTGCTTGAGCTCCATAAATCTTACCTGTTGTAGGATTAAAAATTAATTTTAGCACAATTGGGCTAGCACCAGGGTAATAACCTGCATGATTTTTTCCTTCCACATGAACCACTTCATAATCATAGCCTAAGTCTTTTACTTGTTTTTCAGTCAAACCAGTAGAGGCAATCGTTTCATCAAAGACACGAACTATAGCTGTACCAATGCTTCCTTTATTCTGACGTTTTACTCCACCAATCACATCAGCTACTTGACGACCTTGTCGGTTAGCAGGAGATGCTAGGGCTATCATTGCATCTTCATTGTTAATTTGGTTTTTAACAATAATCGCATCACCTACAGCATAAATATCATCAACGTTTGTTTGGTAAGTATCATCAACTAAAATACCACCACGCATTCCTAACTTGATACCAGCTGACTCAGCTAGAGCATTTTCAGGTCTAACTCCAACTGACATTAATACTAAATCTGTCTTAATTTTAGCACCATTATTTAACACAAGAGTATGACCATGATCTTCCATCTCAACCACACCTTGTTCTGTTAAAACTTTAACACCTTTATTTTTCAATTCATTAGTAATAAAGGCTGCCATTTCTTTATCTACTGTAGGTAAAACATGAGGTGCCATTTCAATAATGGTTACTTCAATACCACGGTGAGCTAAATTCTCAGCCATCTCTAGGCCGATGAAACCAGCACCAATCACCACAGCTTTTTTAGGATGCTTCTCATCAATGTAAGTCATGACTTGATCCACATCAGGTACGTTTCTTAAAGTAAATAAATTATCAGCCTCATCTATTCCCTTCAGTGGTGGAATAAACGGTTTTGCTCCAGGTGATAAGACTAATTTATCATAAGATAGCGAGTAAGTCTCTCCCTCGTGAGAGATTACTACTTCTTTTTTATCTGGATTTACTTCAATGACCTCTGAATTAGGTCTAACATCTAAATTAAAACGAGCTTTTAACTTTTCAGGTGTTTGAACTAATAAATCATCACGGTTACTGATTTCTCCTGATACATAATAAGGTAGGCCACAATTTGCAAATGACACATAAGGCCCTTTTTCAATAATTACAATATCCATATCTTCATCTAAACGACGTAATCTTGTAGCAGCTGACATACCACCAGCAACGCCACCAACTATAATTGTTCTCATTATTTTTTCCCCACTTTCACTGGTCCCATGAATTGCATCATGCCACCATCAATATTATAAGCTTCTATACCTTCTGCAATTAATTGTTGTGCTGCACGTTTACTTCTTGCTCCTGAAGCACAAATTAAATAAACAGGTTTGCCTTTTCCTTTATATGACTTAATTCTCTCCATAGGAATATTTTTAGCTTTTGCAATATGTCCCTGAGCATATTCCTCAGGACTTCTCACATCGATTAATTCGATTGGTCCTTTTAATTTTGCCTGTAGTTCTGTTTGATTAATACTTGGTACTTTTTTAAATAAAAACATAGGTAACCTCCAACATGTGATTTATTTTCTACACTCACAATATACCCCCTACCCTATTAAAAAGAAACAAATATGCTCATAAACATAATATTTTCTTTAAAAGCTATAGCGTAAGTCAAAAATCATTCTCAAAAGAGTTTAAAAAAAATCTTTTTCTGATAAAATAAAGATATTGATTTATTAGAAAGGAAGTAAACCATGACTGTTTTTAATACTAAGTCAGAAGAAGCCCATTATTATGAAACAAAAGCAAGTGAGGAAGAATACCTAGCCTGGTACAAACAGCAAAATTTCCCCTCACAAGATATGCCCTCTATTACAGTAGATAACGTTTTATTTTGTTACAACAGAGAACAAGATGCTTTAAAAATATTATTAATTAAAAGAAAAACTCATCCCTTTAGAGGTTCATGGGCACTGCCTGGTGGTTTTGTTAGGCGTGGTGAGGCAACGACCGAGAGTTGTATTAGGGAGACAAAAGAAGAAACCAATGTTACTATCACAAGAGAACACGTAGAACAACTTCATACTTTTAGCACACCAAATAGAGATCCTCGTGGTTGGGTGATTACAGTAAGTTATCTAGCTTTTATTGGAGAAGACCCTCTTGAAGCAGGAGATGAAGCACAAGAAGCTTCATGGTTTGATTTAAACCGAGACGAACAATTGCTTACGCTGACTCATGGCAATGAAGCCCATATTTGTTTAGACCTTAAGACTGGTGAATCAAAAGGAGAAGATACTCTGGCTTTTGACCATGCAGAAATTATTATTAAAGCTTTTAATAGAGTTTGTAACAAAATGTATCATGAGCCACAAGTATTAAGAGTATTAGGTGAGGACTTTACAATTACTGAAGCTAGAAAAGTTTATGCTAAATTTTTAGGTGTGGATTTTAAAATGATTGATCATTCGAACTTTAAAAAAGCAATGCTTCCCTACTTTAAGGAAATTGGTGAGAGGTCAACAGGTGTTGGTAGACCTTCTAAAATTTACAAATTAATATCAGATAAGTAAAAAGGAACTATTTCTAATCAAGTTAATTAGAAATGACGACTTTTTATTTTTGTGTTGAACCCTTGTATCAAATAAGATAACAGGGGAGATTGGGAGGAGTGTTTATGATACAAAAATTACAACATAAATTAGGAAAGCGTGTAACAGATACGATTTTCATTACTATAGGGGCTTTTTTAGTTGCCTTTGGTTTTGATGTGTTTTTACTACCAAATAAAATTGTATCTGGTGGCGTTAATGGTTTAACCATTATCTTAAATGAAGTCTTTGGTCTAGCACCTAGTCTAGTTCTATATTCAGTCAATATAGTGCTGCTGATTTTTTGTTATTTTTTCTTAGGTAAAGAAATATTAGCAAAAAGTATCTTGGGTAGCTTATTAGTACCAACCTTTGTTTCTTTACTTAAAGGAGTTTCTATTGGAGAAATCGACATGATTCTGGCTGCTATTTTTGGAGGAATTGTCGTTGGTTTAGGAATTGGTTTGGTTTACTTAGGAAATGGTTCTACCGGTGGAACAAGCTTAATTGCGTTATTAATTCAAAAATTCATTCCAGCTAAACTAGGTGTGTTACTTGGTTTTTGTGATGGATTAATTATTATTAGTGCCTTATTTGTTTTTAATATTCAGACCGTTCTATTTGCTTTAATCTCACTTTACTTAACAAGTAAGATGATTGATACCGTTCAAGTAGGACCTGACTTTTCTAAAAACGTCTTTATCATCTCTGATAATCAAGATGATATTAAAGAGATGATTATTAACGACTTAAACTTTGGTGCTTCTATTGTTCCGATTGAAGGTGGCTTAAAATCAGAAAATAAAAAAATGATTATGACCGTCATTCAAGAAGAACGATATTTGGATTTAAAACAAGCTGTATTACAAATTGACCCAAATGCTTTTATGGTCATCACAAGTGCCAATGAAGTGGTTGGAAAAGGATTTTCTACAGCTAGATCATAATTAACAAAAATGCAGAGGAAGCGAGATATTGATATCACTTCCTCTGCATTTTTTGTATAAAAAAAACTAACCTTCTCAGGCTAGTTTTCTGCGTCATTGCTTAGTATGTTTAGACGAACTCTTTTAGGTTCTGTTGTACGAACACTATAAACAATGGTACGAATGGCTTTGATCACTCGACCTTGTTTACCAATAATTCGGCCGACATCTTCTGGAGAAACTTTTAAGTCATACTCCATAAAATCGTTCTCTTCTCTCACATCTAATTCAACAGCGTCGGGTTGACTAACTAACGGACGGACAATGGTTAATACCAAATTCTTTACATCAGTCATTCATGTCCCCACCTTATTTTTTAGTATATTTAGCTTCGTGATGTTTTTTCATGATTCCTTCACGAGATAAAATATTACGAACTGTATCAGAAGGTTGTGCACCTTTAGATAACCATTCTAAGATTGTTTCTTCTTCTACTGTAATTGTAGCTGGGTTTGTTAAGGGGTTATATGTTCCCACAACTTCGATGTAACGTCCATCACGAGGTGAACGAGAATCTGCTACTACCATACGATAAAAAGGTTTCTTTTTAGAACCCATACGTTTTAAACGAATTTTAACTGCCATTAATGAGGCACCTCCACATTTCTTTTAATCACAAAAATTAGTTTAACAGGTTTCTAGACCAATGTAAAGTGTTTTTTCTTTACAGGTTGAATTTTATTTGTTTTTTTGTGAATTCAATGCCTAAATATCGTTATCCTCATTTATTTACCTATAAGCTTTCGGTAGTATAAAAGCACCTAATGCTTCTATGAGTACTCCAACATCAATCAGCAATTGATCATTTCCTTTACTAGCCATGAACTGAACACCAATTGGCATCTCTTCTTGTTTGGTTACGTGAGTTGGTAAGCTGATAGCTGGTTGTCCAGTTAAATTAGCTAATTGTGTATAAGGTGTAATAGCTAGACTTTTTTCAAACATGTCATAAACTAGACTTGCTAATTCTTCTTTATCTAACTCACTAGCTCTAGTCATCTCTTCTCTAATCTTATCACTCTGTAAATCCTCATCTATCTTAGGTGCAATTCCTGTTGCTGTTGGTGATAAGAATAAATCATACTCTTCAAATAAGGTTTCCATTTTAAATGTTGCTTCATCCCATTCATTAAATGAAGAGGCATAATCAGCAGCTGATAATTGTAAGCCATATTGATACAAAGTCCATGACATAGGTTCCATATCATCCCTAGTTAACTCACGTCCAATTGCCTGAGAAATACCAGCCATCATATTAGCTGTCTCCCCGCCATTCATTTTATAATAACTTCTGATTAAACGTGCCCCGTCAACTGGATAGGGAATTGCTTCAACACTATGTCCCATACTCTCAAGTAAACTAACCATGTTCCCTACTGCAAGTTTTGCTTCATCTGATACAAAAGAGTCTATTGGAGAGTCTACACAAACAGCAATTTTTAACGGTCTACCTTTTTCAGGTAAATGTTCTTGGGGCATTAAAAATGGTGAAATCTGATTAGTTGGTTTTAATAAATCAAGTAATCTAGCAGTATCTCTCATAGATACTGTCAAAGCAAAATTAACAGAAGCCCCTTGCCAATCACGCCAACTACTTGGTCCTGTTACAATTCTTCCTCGGCTAGGCTTCATCCCTATTAGTCCTGAAAAACTAGCTGGTATTCTAATAGAACCTCCACCATCACTTGCCCCAGCAATAGGTGAGATACCAGAAGCTACAACAGAAGCTGCTCCACCACTGCTTCCTCCTGCATGGTAATCCTTATTCCACACATTTTTTGTTGTGTTATAACAAGCTGGATCTGATATATTTTTAAATCCAAACTCTGGTGCTGTTGTAACACCTAAAGGAACAAAACCAATATCTTCTATTCTAGCCATATAACTATTAGTTTCAGAAGCTTTTAATCCCTTAAACAAACGAGACCCTGATGTTTGTGCCATTCCTTCTCTATTTTGTCCTAAATCTTTAATTGGAAAGGGAACACCATAAAAGGGCTGTTGTGATACTTTACTCTTTTTAGTCTGTAAGAGTTGTTGTGAAAATTCTGGTTCTAACTCGGTAAAGGCATGTAAGTCTTGATGCTCTCTAGCCTTTCTTACGACAGAGTCTATCAATTCTTCTGGAGTTACCTCTTTTTTTCTAATTAGTTCTGCATAATATGTCGCATCTTTAATCATTTTTCATCCTCCTTAACATATCTAGTTAATCATATTTAGATTTTTAATCAATGAAAGGGGATTATTTTCGCACTACTAGCTCTTTTTGGTAGCTATTTTAAGTCAAACTAGAACAATTTTGTTTATTTTATTATTTGATTGAAATAGTTCTCTAAATCTTTTGGTCTCTTTAATATGACAACCTTTCCTGGATGTTGAGTTTTTAAAGATAGAAAGAATGACTTTTGCTTTCTTCCTTTATAAAGTACCCACCAAATAAAAGAAAAATCTAATTGTTCTATGCAGCCCTTAGCCATATCAGGACGTACTTGTCCTCTATATTTATGACTCCTTTTTAATACACGGTACAAACAACGCCAAGGAGAATACATAAAAATAATAGTCATATCAGCTTCTTTAACTCTACGATTTCTTAAAAAATTACTGTAATTACCATCAATCACCCAAGAAGAGTTTTCATCTAAAAAATGAGTGACTAACTGTCTGGCTTCATCTCTATCCCTTAGTTTCCAATTATCTATAAATTGAATTTGATCTAGATGTAGACTAGGTAAGTCTTGTGTTTTAGAAAAGTATCTAGTCAACGTTGACTTACCACTACCACTAAATCCCATCATAGCTATTTTCATTCCCTACCTTCTAGACAAAAAAATAGAAGATTTTCATCTTCTATTTTTTCTTTTTATTTTTCTTTTGTTTTGCTTTTTTCTTATTTTTCTTCTTCGTTTGTTTAACCATACGATTCATAGCCATTTTTCCAAGCTTGCCTTTCATGCCAGTTCCCATCATCTCTTCCATTCCAGGTGGCATGTTGCCTTTACTCATTTGTTGCATCATCTTACGTGATTCGTTAAATTGTTTGATCATACGATTCACTTCAACTACTGAATTTCCAGAACCAGCTGCAATACGTCTTCTACGACTTGGATTAAGTAATTCTGGGTTTTCTCTTTCAGCTGGTGTCATAGAAAAGACAATCGCTTTTTTTCTAGCAACATCTTTTGGATCTACCTGTAGTTGATCTAACCCTGGAACATTATTCATTCCTGGGATCATCTTGATTAAATCCTCTAAGGGTCCCATGTCCATCACTTGGTCTAGTTGTTCAATAAAATCATTAAAATTAAAACTGTTCTCACGCATTTTTTGAGCTAATTCTTCAGCCTTATCCTCGTCATACTCACGTTGAGCTTTCTCGATTAAGGTCAGCATATCACCCATACCTAAAATACGGCTAGACATTCTGTCTGGATAGAAAATTTCAATATCTGTTAATTTTTCACCTGTACCAATAAATTTAATTGGTTTTCCAGTAATCGCACGAATAGAAAGTGCAGCTCCCCCGCGAGTATCTCCGTCAAGTTTAGTTAAAACGACCGCTGTCACATCTAGTTGTTCATCAAAACTTTGAGCCACTGTTACAGCATCTTGACCTGTCATGGCATCAACAGTTAGTAAAATATCATCAGGTTTAGCATATTCTTTAATGCGTTGTAACTCACTCATTAACTGTTCATCGATATGAAGGCGACCTGCTGTATCAATGAAAACATAGTCATGTTTATGTTCTTTTGCATAAGCTAAACCTTGTTTTACAATCTCAACAGGGTCCACATCAGTTCCCATTTCAAACACAGGAATATCTAGTTGTTGACCTATTACTTTTAACTGATCAATAGCAGCTGGACGATACACATCCCCTGCAATAAGTAGTGGTCTAGCATTTTCATTTTTCTTTAAAAAATTTGATAATTTACCAGTAAATGTTGTTTTACCAGCACCTTGTAGACCAACCATCATAATTGTTGTAGGAATTTTTGGTGATTTATTTAATTCAACCACTTCAGAACCTAAGACTTTAGTTAACTCCTCATCAACAACTTTAACAATTTGCTGTGTTGGATTTAGTGACTCTAAGATTTCAACTCCAACGGCACGCTCTCCAACACTTTTAACAAAGCCACGAACGACTTGTAAGTTAACATCGGCTTCAAGTAATGCAAGACGTATCTCACGCATCATATCTTTAACGTCTTCTTCTTTTACCGTCCCTTTTTTCTTTAATTTACTCATTGCGACCTGTAAGCGGTCTGTTAAACTTTCAAAAGCCATATTCTTCTACTCCTAATCTTCTTCTATTTCTTGAATACTATCTAATAAAGCTAATATCTCATTATCTAATTGTTTTTTCTCTTTTAAATGCCCTTTAATCGAATCAATCAATTCTTGGCGAATCACATAATTAGAAAAAAGATGTAGTTTTTTCTCATATGTTTCAAGTAATTTTTCAGTTCGCTTAATATTATCATAAACAGCTTGACGGCTAACATCATACTCATTAGCTATCTCACCTAATGATAAATCATTAGCGTAATATAATTCAATATAATTCATTTGTTTTTCAGTCAAAAGAGTCGAATAAAATTCAAATAAGGAATTCATTCGATTGGTTTTTTCGATTTCCATCATATCCCTCCTTCAACGTTTTCAATCACTTTAACATTATACCACAAGGCTTATAAAATATTTATGCTTATATCAAAAAAAAGAGTATCTAGTAAACTAGAATACTCCTTTAATTTTGATTTTCTTCAACAAATGGAATGGAAATATAAAAGGCAGTTCCCATATCTAAATGGCTATTTACAGAAATTTCACCATTATAATTCTCAATCAATTGTTGGGCAATGGATAATCCTAAACCATTTCCTCCAGTATGTCTTGCTCTGGCTTTATCCACACGGTAAAAACGGTTAAAGATTTTTTCTTTTTCTTCATCTGTGATTCCTTCACCAAAATCTTGAATCATAACGTCTACAAACTTAAATGATTTTGATACTGAAATTAAGACTTCTTTTCTATCTTTTGAATACTTAACAGCATTATCTAGCAAAATAATCAGAAGCTGTTCAAAATGATTACGATACATATGAAGCTCTACTTTATGACTTAAATCTTCTATATCTAAGTTAAAAACAAATTCAGGGTAAAGCATCTGAAAATTGCTTACTGTTGTTTCAATGGTCTCTTTAGCCAAACAAGTTTCATTTTGATGAGAAAATTCTGATTGTTCTGCTCTAGATAAATCAAGCATCTCTTGTACTAAACTTTTCATCCGAGTGATTTCTTGAAGAGAGGCTGATAAGGACTCCTCTAACACTTCAGGATCATCTTTTCCCCAACGGTTCAATAAACTAAGATGCCCTTCAATCACAGCAACTGGTGTTCTAAGCTCATGAGACACATCTTCCACAAACTGTTGCTGTTGTGTAATAAACCCTTGCATCCGCTCCAACATCTCATTAAAGGCATTCGCTAAATCTGAAATTTCATCATTAGATTTTGGCACAGGCATTCTCATACCAGTTTTATGAGCATCTTCTACACTATTTAATGCTTTTGCCATTTTCCTTAAAGGCTTAGTAAAATACCTTGATAATAAAAAGCTAATAACCACACTAATGACCAGACCAATTGAGCCAATCATTAAAAAGTTCTTTAATAAATTACGTCTAAAGTTATAAAAGTTTTCTAATTCATAAAAACCTTGTGTATAACCGATCAACTCCCCTGTTTTATCAGAGTGAATTGGCGTTAAGGAAATTAATCCGGCAATATGATTATAAGATTTAATACTAACTGAATTCTTAAATTCTTCATCAAAAGGGATGTAAGCACTTTTTGTTTCAAAAATTAAATATTTAGCAGGATCATACACCTTTACGTTCAACTCAGGCCGAGATAATTCAGAGATAAAGCTATTTAAATTCATTAAACTAGCTTCCAGCGTTTCCTTACCATAATACCCTTCCCCAACATATTCACCCGTTGACTCTTTTAAGTAAAAAGTTGTGGAGTTAAAACTCAAGGAATCAGAACTTCTTGATAAGCGCCTAGTTACCTCTGACATCGTACGACTAAAAGTTAATTCTTCTTGTTCAATCATTAAATTAGTACTGGTTTTATAAATAGTTAGAGCAAACAAGGTAAATAACACTGAAATAGCTACTGAGGTTAAAATAGTCCATTTCAGTGTTATTGATTTCCAAGATAAAACAGAAGATGTTTCTATTTTATGACTTAGCTGACTATCAGACATTATGAACGCATCACATAACCAGTTCCACGAACAGTTTGAATATAGCTATCCTCACCTGGTTTATCAATTTTATTTCTCAGATAACGAATATAGACATCAACCACATTCGTCTCCACTTCGATTTCATAACCCCATACTTTATTTAATAACACATCACGTGATAAAACGACATTGACATTTTCCATTAAAATAAGTAGTAATTCGTATTCACGCTTTGTTAATTCGATGATATCATCATCACGTCTAACAACACGATTTTCTTTTTCAATCGTTAAATCACGATAAGTAATCGTTGTTTGTTTCGTAACATTTTTGTCTCCTTCAATATCAATTCGGCGAAGTAGCGCACGTAATCTAGCTAATAATTCTTCAATTGCAAACGGCTTAACAATGTAATCATCTGCCCCATGATCTAGCCCTGATACACGGTCAATTACTGAGTCTCTAGCTGTCATCATAATAATGGGTGTGTTTTTAACTTGTCTTATACGACGACAAACCTCTAAACCATTTAACTCTGGTAACATTAAATCTAACAAAATCGCATCCCAATTTCCGTTAACAGCTGCTTCTAATCCTGTTCGACCATTGTAATGTACCTCTGTTTCATACCCCTCATGTTTTAATTCTAACTCCACAAAACGAGCTAGATTTTTTTCATCTTCTATAATTAAAATGTTATTTGACATTTTTACCCATGCCTTTCTTATACAATCTTTTAATAAAATTAAAACTATTCTCATTTATTATAACCATTCTGTAAGAAAAAATCTATTAATTATTCTTTTCACACAATTTGATAAGACAAAAAATGAGCTTCCTAAACATATAGGAAGCTCACCCCTTTATTCAAAGACAAATTGATTTTGATAAAGCTCAGCATAAAAGCCTTTTTGTTTAATTAAATCATCATGTGTGCCTTTTTCAATTATCTCACCTTGATTTAAAACAATAATGTAATCAGCATTTAAAATGGTTTTTAATCTATGAGCAATCACAAAACTTGTTCGACCATCAATGATTGTCTCCATTGCTTTTTGAATACGGCTTTCTGTTACTGTATCTACATTACTAGTTGCCTCATCTAAAATTAATAATGACGGATCTGTAATAATTGTTCTAGCAATACTAATTAATTGTTTTTGACCTACACTAAAGACACTATTCTCATCACTAACAAATGTGTCATAACCTTCATCTAGACTCATAATAAAGTCATGAATATTAGCTTGTTTAGCAGCATGAATGACTTCTTCACTAGTAGCATCTGGTTTTCCAAACGTAATATTATCACGAATAGTACCAGAAAATAAGATGGAATCTTGTAACACAATTCCAATATGTTCTCGTAAACTATCTAATGACACATCACGAATGTCACGATTATCAATCGTAATATCCCCAGAATTTACATCATAAAATCTATTTAATAGGTTCATAACTGTAGTTTTTCCTGAACCCGTTGGCCCAACAAGTGCTACCATCTGTCCTTTTTTAGCTTCCATAGAAATATCTTTTAATATCGGCTTATCTGGTATATATGAAAAATCAACATGAGATAATGTTACATTTTTATTTAGTCCAGTTAAAGCTACATCAGTATTTCCTTTTGGTTCATCAGGCTGAACAAAAACCTCATTCAATCGTCCAGCTCCAGTAAATGCTAATTGCAACATGCTAAATTGGGAGGAAATTTGAGTCAGTGGCATATAAAATTGTTGAGAATATTGAATAAACATAACAATTAATCCAAGACCGGCTGCTTTTTCAATTGAGCCACTACTGACTAACCAACCACCAGCAAAAATAACAATCGCCGTGTTTAAAAGCGAAATCCCTTGCATAGTTGGAAATAGTAAACCAGAGTAAACCTGTCCTTTAAATGTAGCTTGTTTTACTTCTTGATTAAGTGTATCAAACCCTGCCATAGTTTCATCTTCTAAACCATTTGTAATGATGACTTTTTGACCAGATATTTTCTCATCAATATAACCATTTAAACGTCCAACATTTTTTTGTTGCGTAGCCATGTGTGTTTCAGCTTTTTTAATAATCACAATGGCAATCACAATAGCAATTGGTGACATACCTAATGTAATCCAAGTCATTTTAGCATCTTCTCTAAACATCATAATAACGACTCCTACTAACATTGAAATATTAGTTAGGACTTGAATCAATGCTTGGTTCATTGTGTTTGATATGTTATCCAAATCACTTGTAAAACGACTTAATGTCTCTCCGTCTTGATGAGTATCAAAATAACTAACTTTCATACGTTGTAATTTAGAAAATAAATTAATTCGCATGTTATTAGTTGATTGACCGGTTAAGCGCGACATTAAAATATTTTGAACAAACATCGCAATCCAGTTTAGAGCATAAAGACCTACTAAGAGCTTAATAACACTTGTAAAAGGTGATTTATCAGCACTTCCTACTGCCATGTATTGTCCGGCATAATTAGCTAATTCCTCAATTGCTTTACCAGTAAACTGAGG
Organism: Vagococcus jeotgali; assembly: GCF_035918315.1. NCBI lineage: Bacteria > Bacillati > Bacillota > Bacilli > Lactobacillales > Enterococcaceae > Vagococcus > Vagococcus jeotgali. Next base: position 1,359,218 of record NZ_CP142146.1, read on the forward strand.
AGCCTTTACTTGAAGATAAGTAGAGCAGATAATAGCCACAACAATAATAATCAATTTAAATTTATAAACACTTAAATATTCCCAAAAGAAGGATAATACACTTGGTTTTTTCTTATTCAATATTCTCAACCTCCTTTGCTTTTTGTGTGTCATAGATTTCACGGTAGACATCACTTGTTTTTAATAACTGGGCATGAGTCCCTTGAGCAACAAGTTTACCTTTATCTAATACTAAAATATTATCTGTTTGAACCACTGATGATATTTTCTGAGCAATGATAACTGTTGTTGTTTCCTTCAGCTCATTAGCTAAAGCTTCTTTAACCAATTTTTCTGATTTAGCATCTAGTGCACTAGTGCTATCATCTAAAATCAATACTTTTGGTTTTCCAATAACACCTCTTGAAATTGACAGACGTTGTTTTTGCCCACCAGAGAAGTTTGATCCTCGTTCTTCTACACGACTTTCAAAACCATCTAATTGACGATCAATAAACTCATAAGCTTGTGCAATAGATGAGGCACGCAATAAATCATCATCACTAGCATCCTTATCTCCATGTCTTAAATTATCTGCAATGGTTCCTGAAAATAAAATTGCACGTTGTAAAACTAGCGCTACAGAATGACGTAAGTCTGATTTACTCACATCCCTTAAATCAGCATCACCTACTTTGACCTCACCACTTGTTGGGTCATACATTCTTACCATAAGCTGGGCTAGTGTTGACTTTCCAGCCCCAGTCGCTCCTACTACACCAATAGATTGACCATTTTTTATAGAGAAAGAAATATTTTTTAAAGTTGGTAAATCATCTCCTGCATAAGTAAACGTTACATCTTCAAAAGAGATAGAGCCATCTTCAATGACTTCTGTATCTTTTGTTTTATAGGTAATAGTTGGTTTAGTATCTAATATTTCTTGAAGACGCTTTAGAGAAACCATCCCACGAGAAGCCATCATCATCATCATGCCACCAATAATAATACTCATCATTATTTGCATTAAATAATTCATGAATGACACAATAGCACTAATGACTTCAATGTTAGTTTCAGCTAAATTAGCAGCAAAGAAAATAGAACCTACAATAGCTAGATTAGATATTAAAATAAAAGTTGGTACCATAATAGAAAATAAATTTCCAACAGAGATCGTGTGTTTCGTTAATTTCTCTGAAATTTTAGTGAATTTAGCAATTTGATTCTTCTCTTGGACAAAAGATTTCACTACTCTGATACCCATTAAGTTCTCTTTAGCTACCCCATTGCTTTTTTCTAAATATTTTTGAATCTTTACAAAGTGTTTTCCCATCATACCAAATACAGACATAACTGTAATAAATACTAGTACAACTAATAAAATAATAATCCACCATAGTTCTGGAATGGTTAACATAGCTAAAATGAAACTTCCAATAAACATAAATGGTATTCTAAGTATCGTCTGAAAACTCATCATCACAACATTTTGAATTTGTGTGATGTCATTTGTCAAACGAACCACTAAATTACTTGTAGAATATGATTCTATATTTTCAAAAGAAAATTCTTGGACTTTTTTAAATCCTTGAGCACGAATACCTGAAGCAACCTCTTGAGAAATTTTAGCAGAAATAATGGTATTTAAAATACCAGCTACTAATCCTACTAAAGCAACTGATATAAGTAGCACACCAATACTTTTTAATTCCCCTTGATCCTCTGTAATAATCGCATTCATAATGCGTTGTAATAATTTTGGTTGCCAAAGTTGAGATGCAACCATGACAATTGTCATCACTAGTGAAATTGATACTAGTTTTTTATGATTCTTTAAATTTCCAATTAAAAGACCCATCATTTTCCCCCATTCCTTTTAGTCAGAATATTATCATACACCATAAAAAAAAGAACTGCTACATTTTTCTTTTTCAATTGTTACATTATGTCACTTTTTTTAGAGAAATAAAGAAGTTGACTGTACAGTCAACTTCTTACTTGAACCTATGTGATTAATCTTCCTTATCAGAGTACCAATCATAATGGAACACACCTTCACGGTCTTTTCTTTGATATGTATGTGCACCAAAGTAATCGCGTTGTGCTTGAATGATATTTGCTGGTAAATCTTTTGTACGATAAGAATCGAAATAAGCAATGGCAGAAGAAAATGTTGGCGCTGGAACACCTGATTGAACAGCTAAACACACCACATCACGAACTGATTGTTGGTACTTAGCTGTAATATCTAAGAAATACTCATCTAATAATAGATTTTTTATTTCTGGATTACGTTCATAAGCATCTGTTATTTCTTGTAAAAACTGGGCACGAATAATGCAGCCTGCTCTAAAAATCTTGGCAATCTCACCGTAATTCAAATCCCAATCATACTCTTCACTTGCCATACGCATTTGAGCAAATCCTTGGGCATAACTCATAATTTTACTAAAATATAGAGCCTCACGAATTTTTTCAATATAGACTTTTTTATCACCAGTAAATGGTTTTAATGTTGGTTGTGGAATAATTTGACTTGCTTCAACACGCTCTTCTTTTAGAGCTGAAATGTATCTTGCAAATACTGATTCTGTAATAAGAGGTAATGGCGTGCCTAGATCAAGTGCATTTTGACTTGTCCATTTACCAGTTCCTTTGTTTCCAGCAGCATCCATCACCACATCAACAATTGGCTTGCCTGTTCCTAGATCATCTTTACGTGTTAATATGTCCGAGGTGATCTCCATTAGATAACTGTCTAATTCCCCTTCATTCCACTCACTAAAAATACTAGCTACATCTTCCACTGAAAGACCTAAAACACGTGTTAAAATATCATATGATTCAGCAATCAATTGCATATCACCATATTCGATGCCATTGTGAACCATTTTCACATAATGTCCAGCACCATTTGGCCCAATATAAGTAACACAAGCCTCACCATCATTTGCTTTAGCTGCAATTTCAGTGAAGATTGGTGCCACTAAATCATAGGCTTCCTTTTGACCACCTGGCATCATTGAAGGGCCTTTTAATGCTCCTTCTTCCCCGCCAGATACACCCGTTCCAATAAAATTAATACCAGAATCTGCTAATGCTTCATTACGGCGAATCGTGTCTTTATAGTTCGTATTACCACCATCGATTAAGATATCTCCTTCATCTAAATGAGGTAATAATGCTTCAATTGTTAAATCTGTTGCTTTTCCAGCTTGAACCATTAGCATAATACGACGTGGTTTTTCTAGAGAATTAACAAAATCTTCAATACTATATGTTGCGACTAATTTTTTATCAGGGTTCTCAGCAATAACTTCTCTTGTTTTTGAAGCAGTACGGTTAAAAATTGAAACACTATACCCACGACTTTCAATATTTAAAGCTAAATTTCTCCCCATAACTGCCATACCGACAACACCAATTTGTTGTTTTGACATGTGTTTTCCTCCCAAGGTCTTTAATTTTCTTTTTCATGAAAAGAATCATTGAGCTTATTATAGCCTATTTTAAGCAAAATAGAAATATAGTAGCTTTTACTTTAATTATCTTATTTTGATAGCAAAACATCTAAGAAGACAGAAAAAACCTTGTATTTTTAGTACAAAGGCTCCTTTTTTAATTAACATATTATTTAATTGATAACTTTAAATGTTCTAAGTTTTGATACATCACAGAAATATAATTCTCTCCATTTGCAATATCTTGCTTACTTAAACTCTCTAATGGATTTAACACTGATAATTCAACACCAGTAGCACTCACAATGGTTTCAGCTACTTTTGAAGAGGCACTACTCTCTGTGTAAATAACATTTATATTTTCTTCTTTAACTAAGTCTTCAATTTTTTTTAATTCTTTTGGAGTTGGTTCAATTTCAGGTGAAAGACCTGAGATTGGAATTTGAGTTAGACCGTAACGTTTAGCTAGATAAGAAAATGCCATATGTTGTGTGACAAATTTCTTTTCTTTGGCATTTTTTGTAGCATCACCAAAAGCTTCATTTAATTTATCTAATTGTTCTTGAAAGACTTGTGTTTGTTTTTCATAAACATCACGGTTACTCTCATCAGCTTTGATTAAACCTTCTTTAATATTATCCACTTCTTTTTTAGCTAAAACAGGATCTAACCAAACATGTGGATCCACAGCATGAGAATGATCATGACCTTCTTCGCCCTCATGATTATGGTCATCATCGACTTCGTGATCATGATCCTCTTCACGTTCTCCACTCATTAACTCTATTCCTTTACTTGCTTCAATCACAGTGACTTTACTTGTATCAATTGAAGATAAGACATCTTTAACCCAAGTTTCCATATCATTTGAATTGTAAATAAAGACATCGGCATCTTGAATTTTTGCCATGTCTTTTGCTGTTGGTTCATAATCATGAGGCTCAACACCTGATGCTGTTAAAACTGAAATATCTGCCTTATCTGCTGTGATTTCTTTGGCAAAATCATACATTGGATAAAAACTTGTCACAACTTTTAATTTGTCACCAGAACCTTCTTCAGAATTTGACGTACCACAACCAACTAATAATGTAACTAAACTAATACCTAATAATATTTTTATAAATGATTTCATATTCTTTCTCCTTTTAAATCGTAATGATTACTATTTACTTGTTGTATAATACCTGTTTTAAAAAAAATTATCAATAGAAAACATAAAAAAAAGCAAAACATTTTGTTTTGCTTTAAAAAACTACCTTTATAAAAATTATTTACGTTTTTTCTTACCACCTGAAGAAAAAGCATCTTTCATTTTATCAAAGAAACCCTCTTCTTGTTCAATAGCAGCTTTATCACCACTAAGTTCAGCAAATTCACGTAATAATTTTTTCTGCTCATCTTTAAGACTAGTAGGTGTTTCAATATTAACAGTTACTTGTTGGTCCCCATTACCAGAGCCACGTAATTTAGGGGCTCCTTTACCTTTTAATCTAAAGACAGTACCTGTTTGTGTTCCTGCTGGAATTTTTAATTTCACACGTCCATGAACTGTAGGCACTTCAATTTCATCACCCAAAGTTGCTTGAACGAAAGTAATTGTTTGATCATAAAAAATCTCTGATCCTTCACGTTCAAATATTGGACTATCTTCAACACGGAAGACAACGTATAAATCACCATAAGGACCATCATTATAACCTGCTTCACCTTGACCTGCTAAACGCATTTGTTGGCCATCTTCAACTCCTGCAGGTACAGTGACCTTAACTGAGTGAGATTGAACAATACGTCCTGCTCCGTGACAAGTACTACATTTTTCTTTAATAATCTTACCTGTTCCATGACACTCATCACATGGCTGTTGACTCATCATACGCCCAAGTGGTGTTTGACGTTCAACATTAATGACACCTGTTCCATGACATTTTGGACAAGTTACTGGATGTGTACCAGGTTTTGCACCACTACCATGGCAAGTTGCGCAAATGTCTTCACGGTTATAACGAATATTTTTTTCCAAACCAAAAATAGCTTCATTAAATGTTAAATCTAATGTATATTGTAAATCGGCTCCTTGTCTTGGGGCATTGGGGTTACTTGATCTGCCACCGCCACCAAAAAATGATTCAAAAATATCTTCAAATCCACCAAAACTACCACTGAAATCTTGGAAGCCACCACCAAAACCACCTGCTCCAAAGTTTGGATCAGTGCTAGCGTGACCATATTGATCATAAGCAGCACGTTTTTGTGCATCACTTAATGTTTCAAAGGCTTCTGATACTTCCTTAAATTTATCTTCAGCATCATCCCCTTTGTTAATATCTGGATGATATTTTTTGGATAGTTTTCGATAGGCTTTTTTTATCTCATCATCTGTTGCCGTTTTAGATACTCCTAAAACTTCATAATAATCTCTTTTGGCCATTAACTAACCCTCCATCTTCTGTTTAAAACAACTAAATCGATTAAATCATACCATAATTTCTATGTTTTTAGAACTCAAAATTCAGATTTTCAAACGAAAAAGCCAAAAGCGCAATGCTTCGGCTTTTTCATCATTAATCATTATTTTTCATCATCATTAATTTCTTCAAAATCAGCATCAACAACATCATCAGCACCACTTTGAGCAGCTTCTGGGTTTTCTTCAGCTTGTTGTTGAGCAGCTTGTTCATATAATTTAACAGTTAACGCTTGAACAATTTCATTTAATTCATCACGTTTAACTTTCATTTCTTCAATATTATTAGCTTCAACTGCAGCTTTAAGCTCATCACGTTTTGCTTCAGCTTTGCTTACTTCATCAGCATCCACTTTACCTTCTAATTCACCTAAAGTTTTATCAACTGAGAATAATAGAGCATCAATATCGTTACGTAAGTCAACTTCTTCTTTACGCTCTTTATCTGATTCAGCATTAGCTTCAGCATCTTTAACCATTTTTTCAATTTCTTCATCAGTTAAACCTGAAGATGATTTAATAGTAATTGTTTGTTCTTTTTGAGTTCCTAAGTCTTTAGCACTTACGTTTACAATACCATTTTTGTCAATATCAAATGTTACTTCAATTTGTGGTACACCACGTGGTGCTGCAGGAATATCAGTTAATTGGAAACGACCTAATGTTTTGTTATCAACAGCCATTGGACGCTCACCTTGTAACACGTGAATGTCTACTGCTGGTTGGTTATCAGCTGCTGTAGAGAATACTTGTGATTTACTTGTTGGAATTGTTGTGTTACGGTCAATTAATTTAGTAAACACACCACCCATAGTTTCAATACCTAATGATAAAGGTGTTACATCAAGTAAAACAACATCTTTCACATCACCTGTAATTACTCCACCTTGAATAGCAGCACCCATTGCTACTACTTCATCAGGGTTAACTGATTTGTTTGGCTCTTTGTTAGTTTCTTTACGTACAGCTTCAACTACTGCAGGAATACGAGTTGATCCACCAACTAAGATAACTTCATCAATATCAACTGTTGAAATACCAGCATCTTTGATTGCTTGACGAACAGGTACTTTTGTTCTTTCAACTAAATCAGAAGTTAATTCATCAAATTTAGCACGAGTTAGAGTCATCTCTAAATGTAGAGGTCCAGCTTCACCAGCTGTAATAAATGGTAAGCTAATTTGAGTGCTTGATACACCTGATAAGTCTTTTTTAGCTTTTTCAGCAACATCTTTCAAACGTTGAACGGCCATTTTATCTTGTGATAAATCAATACCATTTTCTTTTTTAAATTCAGCAACTAAGTATTCAATGATTTTTTCGTCAAAATCATCGCCACCTAAGTTGTTATCTCCAGCAGTTGATAATACATCAAACACGCCATCACCTAATTCAAGGATAGATACGTCAAATGTACCACCACCAAGGTCAAATACTAATACTTTTTCATCTCTATCTGTTTTATCTAAACCATAAGCAAGTGCTGCTGCAGTTGGCTCGTTAACAATACGCTCTACTTCTAACCCAGCAATTTTACCAGCATCTTTTGTTGCTTGACGTTGTGCATCATTAAAGTAAGCAGGTACTGTAATAACAGCTTTTTCTACTTTTTCACCTAAATAATCTTCAGCAAAACCTTTTAAGTATTGTAAAATCATCGCTGAAATTTCTTGTGGTGTATAATTTTTACCATCAGCTTCTACTTTGTAACCAGCTTCACCAATATGACGTTTAATTGATGAAATAGTATCAGGGTTAGTTACTGCTTGACGTTTAGCAACTTCTCCAACTTGAATTTCTCCATTTTTAAATGATACAACAGATGGTGTTGTACGATTTCCCTCTGGATTTGGGATGATTTTTGCTTCTCCACCTTCTAATACAGCGACTGCTGAGTTAGTTGTTCCTAAGTCAATACCAATAATTTTACTCATAATAAATATCTCCTTTATCTATTTTAATTTTTATAATTTTTTACTTTCTAACATAACTATTGAGCTACAATAACCATTGCTGGTCTAAGAATTCTATCATGTAACGTATAACCTTTTTGCAACACTTGAACAATTTCATCTGGCTTTTGTCCTTCACTTGCAGGTACAGTTTGAACTGCTTGATGAAGATTTGGATCAAATTGTTGTCCAAGAGATTCTATTTCAATGATACCTGATGATTTAAAAGCGTGAGTCATACTCTCACGAACCATCTCAATACCTTTTTTCATACTCTCACCATGCTCATCAACCACTTCGATCTCTAAAGCACGATCTAAATTATCTAAGGCTGGAATTAATTCTTTTGCTAAATCTTGCGCTCGGTACTTAGATGCGTCCTCACGTTCTTTTTTTTGGCGGTTACGCATATTAACAATTTCTGCTTGAGCGCGTAAATATTTGTCCTCCATGTCAGATAATTCAGCTTTTAGTGTATCCTCAACACTAACAACGTCTTCAACTTCGACTTCCTCAGAGGTTACTTCTTGTTCTAATTCTTCAGTTGATTCTACTTCTTCATCGTTCTTCAATCTGATTACTCTCCTTTCACTTGTTTCATACTATTTTTCTAAATGCCTATAATAGGATGCTAAATGAGATGATACCTCATCAGCTAGAACATCAATTAAACCTAATAATTTAGGATAAGGCATATTTGCAGGTCCTAAAACCGCTAAAATCCCTTTTCCTTTTTCAAATACATCGTAAGTATTTGTTATTAAACTCATATCTTGCAAGAATTGATTATTAAGTTCATCGCCAATTTTAATACTCAATTTTTTATCTTTTTCAAGAAGCAATAGATCAGCTAGTTGATCTGTGTCATTTAGCAAAGAATAAACTAACTTAAAGTCTTGAGTATTCGTGACAGCAGTAGAATTAAGTAAATTCATTCCGCCACCAACATAAATTTGACTATCAAATGCTCTGGTAAACACATCTTCAAACAAATATAAAATATTGGAAGAATTGTTGAAGTACCTCTGTAGAACTAAAGGTATCTCAGTTCTAAGCTTTTGATACACACTTAGTAAGGTTTCGCCTAACAAACGTTCATGAATAATATCAACGACCTTCTCTAAATCATTAAGAGTTAAATGATTAGGTATTGAAAACACCTGGCTTTCAATATAACCTTTATCAATAATAATAATAGTCATTAATTGTTTATCATTTAGAGGGACGAATTGAAATCCTGTCAAGCGCCTGTCTTTTACCTCAGGTCCTAAAGAAAAAGCAGTATAACCTGTTAGTTCTGATAAAATATCAGCTGCTAGCTCAATGATATCATTTGTTTCATTAAAGTTGTGATTAAATAACTGCCTCACTTGCTGAATATCAGCTGAATCTAATTCTTGAGGGTGCATTAGATAATCAACATAGTAGCGATATCCTTGCATTGATGGAATTCGCCCAGACGATGTATGCATTTTTTGTATCAGACCATACTCTTCTAACTTCGATAAATCATTGCGAATCGTTGCTGAGCTAGCTTTAATCCCACTATTCATTAAGGTTTTTGACCCTACAGGAGAATCGGTATCCGCATATAACTGTACCAATAGTTGAAAGATGTTCTTCTGTCTATTGCTCAACATGCGAATCACCTTCCTTTTTAGCACTCTTTAGTTATAAGTGCTAATTACAGTTATAAATATATCAAGGATTAAGATAAATGTCAACACATAACCCTTCTTTTTTTGGCACTCTTGATTAAAGACTGCTAAAATCCGTGATTATGCTCTTATAACCTCATACTATGCTTTTTTTAAAAGAAAAATTATCTTTATTATTCTGTTCTACTGCTAAAGAAATGATATTTAACTTATTGAAATATTCAACACTTGATAAGTTGACCAAACATTATATACAAAAAAAGCTAGTTCAAAACTAACTTTTTTGTCATATCTTTTTTTATGTAGCATGATCAACTTTATCAAGCAAAAATTTTTCAAAAACATCATTACCTAAAATCAATCCTTTTTCAGATAAAGACAAGTGACCATTTTGAACTTGAACCATTCCATCCTTTATCAAGTCCTGAACTACCATTCCGTAAACATCATCAAATTTTTGTGGAAATTTTTCATCAAAATGAGCAATAGATACTCCGTTTCTTTTTCTAAGCCCTAAGAAGAGTTCTTCTTCCATTTGATGCTTCACACTTAAATCTTCTGTTGTGATAATTGGTAGTTGATTTTTTCTTAATGGTTCTAGATAATGCTGAATAGGTCCATGATTTTTATAACGAATATTACCCAAATATCCACTAGCTCCTGCTCCTAAACCATAGTAATGTTCATTGTTCCAATAAACTAAATTATGACGGCTCTCCTGATTTGGTTCTGAAAAATTACTAACTTCATATTGAATTTTTCCAGCCTTTTCCATTCTCTCAATAGCACGCTCAAACATATCACCTTCAACATCAATACCTGGTAAATGTAGTCTACCTTGTCTTGCCCAATTGTAGAACATAGTTTTATTTTCAAGAATCAAAGAGTACATAGAGTAATGTGGTAAGTCTAAATCAATAGCTTTTGTCAACGTATCTTCAAAGCTTTCCATGGTTTGATTGGGTAGTGCATAAATCAAGTCAATACTGACATTTTTAAAATCGGCTTTTTCAAGTAATGCCATGGTTTCAAATACGTCACGAGCTGTATGCTTTCTTCCAATTTTTTTAAGTAAACGATCATCAAAGGTCTGAACCCCCATAGATAACCTATTTACCCCGTACTTTTGCATCACATGAATTTTATCCATCGTCAAATCTCCCGGATTAGCTTCTACTGTGAATTCATCACTTGAATCAAATGGTAGCCTCTGCCTAACGCCACCTAAAAGTCGGTCTAATTGCTTGGCTGAAAGAGAAGTCGGTGTCCCACCACCAATATAAATTGTTTCCGTCTTGTCACTTGGGTGTAATTCTTTTGTTAATTCTATTTCTTTTAGTAAAGCCTCGATATATTCATCGACTGGCTGTCCTTCTATAAACACTTTATTGAAATCACAATAAAAACAGATATGTTCACAAAAAGGAATATGAATATATGCTGATGTCATTCTTAATCACCTATTTTCTTAAAATACTCTCTTGTATCAATCTCATCTTGCTCTAATTGTGTGATTAAGTCTTCTACACCATCAAATTTCTTCTCACCACGTAAATAATATAGCCATTCTACTGATACGTTTTCACCATATATATCAGCATTAAAATCTAAAATATTTACTTCAATCGTCTTAGGTCTATTACTTTCAAATGTTATATTATATCCAATTTGAGCCATTCCCTTATACCATGTATCAGCAACTTTTATTTTAACGACATAAACACCCGCCACTGGTAATAAAGATAATGGGGATACTTTAATATTAGCTGTTGGAAACCCCAAAGTGCGTCCTCGTTTATCACCATGAACAACAACACCGTTTGTTTCATAGTGGTAGCCAAGAAAATCATTAGCACTTTCAATATCACCTTTTTTCATCATCTCACGGATATTTGTTGAACTAACTTTTTTATCACAACGGCTTAGTTTCTCAACTTCAATAATATCAAATCTACCTTTAGCATAAGTAGGTAGAGCTGTCATATTAGCAACATCGGGTTTGCCATATGTGTAGTCAAATCCTGCTACGACAGTTGTCGCATGAAGCCCTACCATGTACTCATCTACAAAAGCTTGAGGTGATAAACTTGCAAATGATGACGTAAACTCAATCACATAAAGAATATCAACACCAAGGCTAGCCATACGCTTTTCTTTTTGATCTACTGTTGTAATGTATTTCATTTTTTTATGATCAATCTTTTGAAACACTACAGAGGGATGATGATTGAATGTCATAACTGCTAATTTAACATTCTTTTTCAAGGCCTCTTCTTTTGCTAATTCGATGACCTCTTGATGTCCCTTGTGAACACCATCAAAAAATCCTAAAGCTAAAACAACATCTCCTTTTGGAATTTTTGATGTATCATAAGGATGGTGTATGTGAATTATTTCCATAATAAAATCTCCTTTAATCGTTTCGTAGTACTTTCATAGGTTTTAAATATCCTACTTTACTAGGATGATCAGCATACAAACTAACTGCCTTATCCTGATAATAAAGAGCAACTATCTCTCCTTTAACCTGTTCTTTGAAAAATGTATGAGGAACAACGGAACCATTTTTTATAACAGAGTAGTCTTGCTCAGACAAATCTATTCGTTTAAAAGAGCTCAGTGCTCTTTCTAAGGGATATAGGACTTGATCTAATGTGTCAGCTTCAGCACACGTTTTGACCATATCAAGACTCACTGCCTCACTAGCACTAAATCCCCCACTGGCTAACCTTGTTAAGTCAGACATATGGGCTGCAAATCCTAGCTTTTTACCTGTATCAACAGATAAAGTCCTCACATACGTTCCCTTACCACAGTCCACCTCGAATCGCCATGACTGAGTTTGTTTGACTTCATTATAAACAGACTCACTAAGACGTCTGTATGAATAGATATTAGCATCTCTAATTGGTCTTTCAACTGTTTCACCATTTCTAGCATAATCATAAAGTCTCCGACCGTTGACTTTTACAGCAGAGTACATAGGTGGTACTTGCTTAATCTTACCTGTTAATTGTGTCATAGCTTCATCAATTTCTTCATCTGATACTGGGCTTATTACAGGTGTCACTTCTACAACTTCTCCACTCGCATCTTCTGTTTCTGTAGAAAAGCCTAACGTAATTTCTCCTGTATAAATTTTATTAGAATCTTGTAGATACTCAACTACCTTTGTGGCTTTTCCAATACAAATTGGTAAAATACCATCTACATCTGGATCAAGTGTACCACTATGACCTACTTTTTTTGTTTTTAATATTTTACGAAGTTGAAAGACACAATCATGACTTGTCATTCCACGTGGTTTCCATAAAGGAATAATACCTTCCATTGACGTTCTCCATTTCTCTTTTAATCTCTCAAATATTATAGCATAAGTTGAAATGGTTTCCCTAAAGTTAAATTTATCTCATATAAATAAGAGGCTAACTATTCTAAGTTAACCTCTTAAAGTAAGAAATTATTATTTAAATAATTTATATCCCCAAGACTCTCTCATGTCATCCATTAATTCTAAAACTCTAAGACTGACATCTCGAACATCTGGTACTTCACTTGTCTCAGGGCGCTTAGATAAATGATTTAGCATATCCATCTCATAAGTAAAAACATCTTTAGCATGACCTTTTTCAATCACTTTGGTTGAGCCGTCATTAAACGTTACCACACCAACTTCAGCTCTTGGGAAGTCATTTATAATTAAGTATCCCTCATCCCCAGTTAAAACAATTTGCTTTGGCATCTTACCTCTAAATGATAATTGAATACTTGCCTGTTGACCTTGTGGGTTTTGTAAAATTGTCACTGACTTTTCATCTACACCACTTTTAGCCATGACAGCACTTGTTGCAACTAAGTCTAAGTCTGTTCCAAGTAAATAAACAGCAGCGCTTAATCCGTAAGGGCCAATATCAAACAAAGCTCCTCCACCTTTTTCTAATGAGAAAAAGCGATTATTGATATCATATTCTTTACAACTTCCAAATGTAATGTTTGCGCCACTAATTTGACCTAAAACACCATCTCGCATCAAACGTTTTACTTCTTCATACAAAGGCATATAAAAAAGAGTGACTGCTTCTAAAATAACGAGATTTTTTTCTTTTGCTAAACGATATAATTCTTTAGCTTCACTAGCAGTTAAGACTAATACTTTTTCACATAAAACGTGTTTACCTTTTTCTATTGCTTCTTTAGCATACTTAAAATGAGTTTGATTAGGTGTAGCGATATACACACACTCCAAAGCATCATCATCCAAAAATTCCATATAATCAGTGTAACCATTAGTCAAATCATGTATCTGGGTAAAATTAATTAAAGATCTTGACGTTCGGTTAAAAACTGAATGAATGTTATATTTTTTCGTATCTATTTGCGTTACAAATTGTGTAGCAATATCACCTGTACCTACGATACCTATATTCTTTATCATGAGAAAACCTCCACTTGTTTTCATTTAGTGTATCATAAAAATAAATGATTAAAAAAAGATATCACTTAAATCCCAATAAGTTAGGATTTAAGTGATATCAAAAATAACTAATCTTTGTTCAAGTTTCTCAACAAATCATCAATATGACTACCATAAGCCACTGACTCATCTAAAACAAATTCAATTTCTGGCGTTTTATAAATACTTAGGCGTTGGCCCAGCTCTTTACGAATTAAACCAGCAGCTTTTTCAAGCCCTTGTTTTGCATCTTCAATTTTTGATTCTTTATCACTCAACACACTGTAATAGATTGTTGCTTGTTGCAAGTCTCCGGTTACTTTAACATCAGTGATATTCACATCTTGAACTCTTGGGTCTCTGACTTTTTTACGTAAAATGTCATTAACTTCTTTTAAAATTTCTTGTGCTACTCGACGATCTCGATAGTTTGCCATAATTTTTCCTCCTAATGACGCATTAAAAGGTTATTTTTTAACTTCTTCCATAATATAGCCTTCAATGACATCATCAATTTTAACATCATTATAGTTCTCGATCATAGCCCCACACTCAAAACCAAGTTTAACTTCTTTTGCGTCATCTTTAAAACGCTTCAAACTAGCTAATTTTCCTTCATGGATAACAATACCGTTACGAATTAAACGAATACCACCATCACGACGGATAAAGCCGTCTGTCACATAACAACCAGCAATTGTTCCAACTTTAGATACATTATATGTTTCACGAATCATCATTTGTCCAGTAATTTTCTCAACGAACTCAGGATCTAACATACCATTCATTGCTGTTTCGATTTCTTCAATTACTTTGTAGATAATACGGTGCAGGCGAATATCCACTTGCTCTTGCTCGGCTTGTGTACGAGCTTGCGGTGTTGGTCGAACGTTAAAACCAACGATAATCGCATTACTTGCTGATGCTAGTGTAATATCACTCTCATTAATTGCTCCAACTGCCGAATGAACAATCTTCACACGAACACCTTCTACATCAATTTTAGTTAAACTTGCTGCAAGTGCTTCAGCTGAACCTTGAACATCTGCCTTGATTATAACATTAACTTCCTTCATCTCGCCATCTTTAAGGCTTTCAAACAAGTTATCAAGTGTGACACGTTGACTTACTTGGCGTTGTTCTAGTAGAGCACGTTTAGCTCTTTCCTCACCAGCAGCACGAGCTGTTTTCTCATCTTCAAAGGTTACAAAACGATCTCCTGCTTGAGGAACATCATTTAAACCAGTGATTTCAACCGGAGTTGCTGGCCCGGCTTCTTTGTCTCGGCGACCAATATCATTTGTCATAACACGAACACGTCCATAAGTATTACCAACGACGATTGGATCTTGAATATGTAGTGTTCCTTGTTGAACAAGAAGTGTGACAACAGGTCCTTTACTCTTATCAAGTCTTGCTTCAATAACAGTACCTATGGCACGTTGTGTTGGATCAGCTTTTAAATCCTCAACTTCTGCAACAAGTAGAATCATTTCTAATAATTCATCAATATTTTCTCCGAATTTAGCTGAGATTGGAACGAAAATTGTATCCCCACCCCAAGCTTCTGGAATTAATTCATATTCACTCAACTCTTGCATCACACGCTCAGCGTTAGCTTCTGGTTTATCAATCTTGTTTACTGCAACAATAATTGGAACACCAGCAGCCTTAGCATGGTTAATCGCCTCAACAGTTTGCGGCATAACCCCGTCATCAGCAGCTACAACTAAAATGGTGATGTCCGTGATACTAGCCCCACGTGCACGCATACTTGTAAAAGCCGCATGTCCTGGTGTATCTAGGAACGTAATAGGTTTACCGTCAATATCAATTTGATATGCCCCAATATGTTGCGTAATACCACCGGCTTCACCAAATGATACTCTAGCATTTCTAAGTGTATCTAAAAGTGTTGTTTTACCATGATCCACGTGTCCCATGACTGTCACAACTGGCGGACGAGTAACTAAGTGGTCCTCATCTATCACGTCAACTTCAAAGAATTTATCAATATCTGCTACGTCTTCTTGAATTTTTTCTTCAGCTTTAATACCGTAATCATCAGCTAGAATCTCAATTGTATCTTTATCAAGTGCTTGGTTTTGATTAACCATCACACCTAGCATAAATAATTTTTTAATAATCTCTGCTGGTTCACGATAAATTTTCTTCGCAATATCAGCTACATTCATACCTTCTGTATAAACTAATACTTCAGGTAGCTCTTTAAATTTACGTGGTGGCACAGCTGGTTTAGTTGAAACTGGATGTTTCCCTTTTTTACGACGATTATTTTTTTTGTAGCGATTATTATTATTTCCTTGGTACGGACGATTTCCACCTCTGTTAGCTGATTGAGATGATTGCCCACCACGGTTAGCTTGTTGCGTTGCAGGTTTAGCTGCCGGTTTAACTGCCGGTTTTGCCCCTTGATTTGTTGCTGGTTTTCCTGTCGATTTTGATCCTTGATTTATTGCTGGTTTTTGTCCAGCTTTCTTAGGTTGCATCCCTTGGTTAGTTTGATTATTCACTCGATTACCCTTACTGTTATCATTATTTCCTGATTTTTTATCAGAATGATGTTTATTTGAAGCTGTTTTCTTAGTTTCAGCTTGTTTTGCTTCTTGTTTATCTGTTTCTTTTTTTCCATTTTTAGGTTTCAATGCCTGATTAACTTTTACTATATCTGCATCATTTAAAGTGCTCATATGATTTTTGACATCGATACCGATGGATTGAGCTTTTGTAACGATTTCTTTACTAGGAACATCTAATTCCTTCGCTAGTTCATAGACACGTTTTTTACTCATCTCTTCACCGTCCTATTCTTTCATTAAGTCACTCATTTTTTTTGCAAATCCTGAATCACATACACCGATAATACGACGACTTTTTCCAATCGCATGACTTATCTCCCCTGAGTTAAAAGGACTAATCAGCGGTGTATGGTATGATTGACACTTATTGGTCATCTTCTTTAGTGTGCTTTCACTAACATCATTAGCTAAGACTACTAATTTAACTTGACCGCTTCTCACTCGTTGTAATGTCATTTCCTCACCAGTTACTAATTTGCCTGCTCTCATAGCAAGGCCTAAAAGGTTTAATACTCGTTCATTATTTTCCATGACCAAACAATTCTCTCCTCGCTTTTTGATGAGACACATAGTCTAGTAACTCTTGATAAAATTCATCTGACAAATGTTGTTTTAATTGTTTATCAAGTATGTTTTTATCCCAAGATTTTTGGACAACTTCAGGTTCCATAGATAAATAAGCACCACGACCTGGCATTTTTCCAGTTGGATCGATCGAAATCTCCTCTTCTTTAGAACGTACGACACGAATCATTTCTTTTTTAGGCTTCATTTCACCTGATACTACACATTTTCTAAGTGGCATTTTTCTTTCTTTCATCTATGGTCCCTCTTTTCTTTTTTACTTGTCCTCAGTAATATCCTCAGTTTCTGTTAAACCATCTTCAATAATTGAATCCACTAGTTTTTCCGTTTCAGCCTCAACTAATGCCTCTTCAATGACTTCTTCAGATAATTCTTCTAACATGGCTTCTTCAATAACTTCCTCAACTAATTCAGCACCTGCTTCTAATACTTCAGCAATTAACTCTGCTTCATTTTTAGCAGCAATTTCTTCCCACTCAGATTCAGGTTTAATATCAATTTTATACCCTGTTAATTTAGCTGCTAAACGAGCATTTTGCCCACGTTTACCAATAGCTAGTGATAATTGAAAATCAGGGACAACAATCGTACAGGCACGTTGATGTGGATCAAAAATAACGTCCAATACTTGGGCTGGATTTAAAGCATTTGAAATAAAAACTGCTGGATCCTCATCCCATTCAACAATATCCATATTTTCACCCTTTAATTCATTAACAATAGCTTGAACACGTTGTCCTTTAGGTCCAACACAAGTTCCAACTGGATCAATATCCTTATTAGCGCTTGTTACAGCAACTTTAGCTCTATCTCCAGCTTCACGAGCAATGCTTACAATCTCAACTTCACCATCATAAACTTCAGGTATTTCTTGTTCAAATAGACGTTTTAAAAGATCTGGATGACTTCTACTTACGTATACTTGAGGTCCTTTTGATGTGTTTTCTACCTTAGAAATATAAACTTTAATACGGTCATGTGGTTGATATACTTCATTTGGAATTTGATCTTGCTTTGATAAAACAGCTTCAATCTTGCCCAAGTTAACATAAATGTAGCGCTTGTCTTGACGTTCTACAATCCCTTGCATGATTTCATTTTCATAAGCACTAAATTCGTTATAAATAATTGAGCGCTCAGCTTCTCTTACTCTTTGTAAAATAACTTGTTTAGCAGTTTGAGCTGCAATACGCCCAAAATCTTTAGGTGTTACTTCAAAGCGAACCATATCACCAATCTCATAAGCACCATTTACTTTTAAGGCCTCTTCTAGACTAACCTCTAGTTGTGAATCCATGACTTCTTCTGTCACTTCTTTCACAGAATAAATGTGAACGTCACCTTTTTTGTCATCAAATTCTACTTCAACATTTTGAGCTTGTCCATAATGTCTTTTGTAAGCTGAAATCATTGCTGCTTCAAGTGCTTCTACTACGATTTCTTTAGAGATACCTTTTTCTGTTTCAAGAGCATCTAAGGCTCCTAACAGGTCTTTGTTCATATTATTTCTTACCTTCCATTCTAAAATTGAATTGCTAATCTTGCTTTGGCTATATTTTTTCGATCAAATGTCATTTCTTTTTCACGTGTTTTGATTCTAACTAATAGGGTTACTGTTTCAGGAGTTACTTCTTTTAAGAAACCGTGGTACTGCTTCTCACCTTCAACCATTTGATAAAAAGAGACATTAATATATTCATCAATAGCATTTTGATAATCTTCTTCTTTTTTTAATGGTCGCTCAGCTCCTGGAGAAGAAACTTCTAGAAAGTAGGCTTGAGGAATAGGATCAGGATCAATTGTATCTAATTTTTCCCCCAATTGTTCACTAACAAGAACACATTCATTGATATCAATACCACCAGGCTTATCAATAAAGACTCTTAAAAACCAATTTTTTCCTTCCTTAACATACTCAACATCTACTAAGTCAAAATGATAGTCTTCCAAAATTGGTTCTACCAAGCTAGTGACTACTTCGACTACATTTGCCAATAGTTTTCGCCTCCCTATACTTTATTTGAGAAATTCATCAAAAAGAGTGAGCGTCAAGACGCTCACTCCCTTTCGTTCATATCATACACATTTAGATTAACATGTTTTTCCTATAAACACAATATAGCAATTCTACAATCCAAACTAATTATCGTTTCTTAATTTTTATTAATCTTCATAACCTTGTGGGTGCTTCTCATGCCAATTCCAAGCAGTAGAAATGATAGTAGCAATATTTGTATATTTAGGCTGCCATTCTAAAATGTCTTTTGCTTTTTGATTTGAGGCAATTAATATAGCTGGATCTCCCTGTCTTCTTTCAGACATAACAAAAGGTATTTCTTTATCTGTTACAAGTTCTGCTTCATCAAGTAAAGCCTTCACTGAAAAACCACTACCACTACCTAAATTTATAATCTGGCTCTCTTGATGCGTCTCTAAATAATCAAGAGCTAATAAATGAGCATCTACCAAATCCACTACATGAACATAATCCCTGATACAAGTCCCATCAGGTGTTGGATAATCATCACCAAAAATACGTAATTCTTGACGTTTACCAAGTGCCACCTCTAAAATAATTGGTAATAAATGCGTCTCTGGCGTATGATCCTCCCCAATAGATCCATCAAGTGAGGCACCTGCTACATTGAAGTAGCGAAGCGAAACATATTTAATACCATAAGCCTCATCACACCACTTCATCATCTGCTCCATCATTAATTTACTTTGTCCATATGGATTTGTTGGGTTTGTTGGTGTATTTTCTGTAATAGGTACAACGTCAGGTTCTCCGTAAGTCGCAGCTGTTGATGAGAAGACAATTTTTTTAATATGATATTCATTCATGACCTCAAGTAATATTTGCATACCATATACATTATTATTAAAATATAATAACGGCTCTATCATTGACTCTCCAACTAAAGAACTGGCTGCAAAATGAACCACTTCCGTAATGCTTTCCTGCTCAAAAACAGATTTTAAAAATATCTTATCTCTAATATCACCTTGATAAAACTTAGCTTTATCTGAAATAGCTTTTAGATGCCCTGTTTGTAAATTATCAACTACTATAACCTCTTTACCACTCTCAACTAATGCTTTTACAGCATGTGAGCCAATATATCCGGCACCGCCTAAAACTAAAACACTCATCTCTTCACTCCTTAATTGCTTAATAAAAAGCCCGATAGTTAATTTTACTTAACTATCAGACTTTTTTCAAGTTCCTTATTTTTATGCTTGAGTAGATAGATCAACAATTTCTTGAACCTCATTCATTTTAAACACAAATGGCTGGCCTGTTTGGATCAAATCATCAGTTAGTTTGACTTGGACAGGGCAAGTATTTGTATACGGCATCATAACGTAATTTTTATTAGATAAATCCATAAAACCTTTGTACTGCGTGTAATCAATGACACCATTTTTAGCTGCTTTATCCCCTTTAGGAGTATCAACTGAATTAAGAATATGAGCTAGAGTATTAATCGCTTCAACAGCATTTTCTGGTTGATAGATATTAGTTTTTAAAAAGGCTGCTCTAATAAAACGTGATTCAGAAGTGAAATCTCCAGATAAGCCCATAGCACCACTTCCCATACCATCAGAAATACTAACGTGCTTTCCAAAATCCATTGTAGGGCTAGTAACATTTGATAAGAATGAATAATGATTTAAATTTGTTAAATGCCATGGATATTCAGGATTGTTAGTAAAAACTGAGGCTTCATTATCATAAATATGAGTACCACTAGCTGTCATTTCAATAATTAATGAATTACCTGAAGCATCTGCCACAATCCAGTGCAATGGAGTAATAGCATTTAAAAAACTATTCTTAATATTCATAATGTTTAAGTCATTAAGTTTTGTTTTTAAAGTATCTAAAGAATCGATTGAGCCTAATACCCAAGTAACAAATTCATGGGGGGCGATATTTTGTTTTGTTTCATCTTTTTTATCACTATATTAGGCTAATCCACTAAAATATAAGGCATTAGGCTAATCCACTAAAATATAAGGCGCAAATCCCTATTCCTTTTTCGTTTACACAATCAGCAAACATGTACTCAGCAAGCTTTCGTCCCGATCCGACAAAAGCATAGTCAGAGGTATAAGTACAATCTGCTCCTACATCACTCTTAAAAGCATGACCTCTCGGAATAAAAACTGGTGAAGCTCCTAATTCAAATGAAAAGTCCATGGTTCTAGCTAACAAATTAACATTATCTTTTGTTGTCATCGTTAATGATGTACACATAACACATACCCTTATCTTTTTATGAATTTTATATATTCTATTATAAATTAAAAACAATATGCTTATTTCTTTTTGGTTGCGTCAAGAATTATGTGTAAATGGAAAATCCATTCCATTTTTTTAAGTTAAAACATTGATTCTAATGTATCTTGTATTTCCTTAAATCCTTTATGTACTCTGCCTAAAAATTTTTGGTTATATTCATTGAACTGAGAAACAAGGAATC
The DNA here is from genome assembly GCF_035918315.1 of Vagococcus jeotgali. Classification (NCBI taxonomy): domain Bacteria; kingdom Bacillati; phylum Bacillota; class Bacilli; order Lactobacillales; family Enterococcaceae; genus Vagococcus; species Vagococcus jeotgali. The sequence continues at coordinate 1,380,863 of NZ_CP142146.1, forward strand.
TCTCCAGAGATTCTTCATTAGGAAATTGTTCTTTTCTCTTTGTATATTTTTTTAACTGTTTATTAAATCCCTCAATCAAGTTAGTTGAGTAGATAGTTCTTCTGATTGATGGTGGGAAGTTATAGAAAGTTAATATAGCAGGATTCAAGAGTAATTTAACTACTCGTGGATACTGCTTTTTCCATTTATCTATCATAAAACTTATTTGATTCATAGCTTCTTCTTTTGAAGCTGCTTGATAAACCAATTTGAAATCATTACAGACTTCTTGTCGATCACTAACACGAACCTTATGAGCAATATTTCTAGAGATATGGACACAACATTGTTGAAATTGAGCATTTGGATAGACACTATGGATGCTATCGTGAATACCGTTTAAACCATCAGTTACAACTAATAAAACCTCTTCTAAACCACGGTCTTTTAGGTCTTGAAGTATCTCTTTCCAAATGTAGGCAGATTCAGTTGGAGCAATAGTAAATCCTAGAACTTCTTTGGTTCCATCTAACCGGATACCAATTACTATGTAAATAGCTTCTTTTGCTACGGTTTTCCTTTTTACTGGAATATGAGTAGCATCCATAAAAATAACTGAGTATTTAGCCTCTAAAGTTCTTTCTTTAAAAGCTAAAACATCTTCAGATACAATTTTACTTATGTTTGAAATAGTTTGTGGCGTGTAATAATGACCATACATCTTTTCAATTAAATCAGAGATTTCAGACATCGTTATTCCTTTTTGAAATAGCTGAATAATAGTCGTTTCTAAAGAGTCATTGGTTCTTTTATAAGCAGGTAATGTTTGTTGAGAAAACTCACCATTCCTATCTCTAGGGATTACTAAATTTAGTTCTCCATACTCCGTTTTAAATGAACGTGAATAATTCCCATTTCGGGAATTACCTGAATTAAATCCAGATCTATCATATTTTTCATAGTCAAGAAATGCTGTCAGTTCAGCTTTTAATAATGAATTAATAGCTAGCTCTAGATGATGGCGAAACAAATCATCCAAATCACCTTTATTGATTAGTGTTTCCATAATTTCTGTAGTAAAATTATTCATGAGAAAGTCCTCCTATAAAATTTTTGTGTGGTAACTTTAATTTTACAGAATGGACTTTCTTTTTTTCTACCCTAAATTTCTATTTACACAAAATATTTTACGCTATCTTCTTTTTCTCTTCACTACAAATCACTATAATAAAAAGATTTCTACTCCAATAAGATAAAAATTTAATTTACATATCAAATAAGGACAATTGATTTTCATCAGGTAAATCGTCTAAAACACCATTTTCTGTCATGTATTCAATCAATGTCTTCGATACCTTACCGCGGTTTGATAGGTCTTCTTTAGATAAAAATGCTTGTTCCTGCCTTGCTATGACAATTTGTTTAGCAACGTTAGCACCTAAGCTTGGAACTGATCTAAAGGGAGCGATTAATGTATCTCCTTCTATAATAAAGTTTTCCGCATCTGATTTATATAAATCAATCATTTGAAATTTAAAGCCTCGCTCTAGCATTTCATTTGAAATTTCTAAAACTGTCAGTAAATTTTTCTCTTTTGTTGAAGCTTCCATACCCTTATCCATAATTTCTTTCATTCTAGCCTTAACTGCATCTTTACCTTTAGCCATAGCTGCAATATCAAAATCAACTGCTCTAACTGAAAAATAAGCTGCATAGTATAGAATTGGAAAATGAACTTTAAAGTAAGCAACACGTAGTGCCATTAACACATAGGCTGCCGCATGGGCTTTTGGAAACATATATTTAATTTTTAGACAAGAATCAATATACCACTCAGGTACATTTTGAGCTCGCATCTCTTCTTGCCATTCATCACTGATTCCTTTTCCTTTACGCACACTTTCCATAATATTAAAGGCTAAACCATCCTCAAGACCAGCATGCATTAAATACACCATGATATCATCACGACAGCCAATTACTTTAGCAAGTGTTGCTTCACCTTTTCTAATTAACTCCTCAGCATTACCAAGCCAAACATCCGTCCCATGGGAAAGCCCTGAAATTTGAAGTAACTCAGCAAACGTTGTTGGTTTTGTTTGCTCAAGCATCCCTCTTACAAATTTTGTCCCAAACTCTGGTATACCTAATGTTCCGGTTTTTGAAAAAATCTCACCAGCTGCCACACCTAAAACATCTGGACCTGAAAATATCTTCATGACTTCAGGATCATCAGTTGGGATTGTTTTTGGGTCAATTCCTGATAGATCTTGAAGCATACGAATAACAGTTGGGTCATCATGTCCTAAAATATCTAATTTTAAAACATTATCATGAATAGAATGAAAATCAAAATGGGTTGTTTTCCATTCTGACTCTTGATCATCTGCTGGAAATTGAATGGGTGTAAAATCATATACATCCATGTAATCAGGAATAACAATAATCCCCCCTGGATGCTGCCCAGTAGTTCGCTTCACGCCTGTCGAACCTTTTGCTAAGCGGTCAATTTCTGCGCTCCTTAAATTCAGATTGTTATCTCGTTCATACCCTTTAACAAATCCGTAAGCTGTTTTGTCTGCTACAGTACCAATCGTTCCAGCACGGTAAACGTATTCCTCACCAAACAATACCTTTGTATAATTATGAGCTTCAGGCTGGTATATCCCTGAAAAGTTCAAATCAATATCAGGTACTTTGTCACCGTGAAAACCTAGAAAGGTCTCAAAAGGAATATCATGTCCATCTTTTTCTAACCTAGTTTCACAGTTAGGGCAATTTTTTTCTGGTAAATCAAATCCTGAACCATAAGACCCATCATCAAAAAATTCTGAATACTGACAACTTGGACAACGGTAATGAGGAGGGAGTGGGTTAACTTCAGTAATCCCTGTCATAGTTGCAACAAAACTAGAACCAACAGACCCCCTAGATCCAACTAGATAACCATCTTTCAAGCTCTTATGAACTAATTTTTGAGAAATCAAATAAATAACTGAGAAACCATTACCATTAATACTTTTTAACTCTTTCTCTATTCTTTTTTCTACTATTTCTGGTAAATCTTGTCCGTATAGTCTATGAGCTTCATTATAACTTAGATCTGTAATTTCTTGCTCTGACCCTTCAATTTTTGGTGTATATAACTCTTTCTTCACTGGGACAACTGTCTCACAAATATCTAAAATATGGCGTGTATTTGTTACGACGATTTCTTTGGCTTTCTCTTTTCCTAAAAATGTAAAGGCATCTAACATTTCATTTGTTGTTAAAAACTTAACATCAGGTAAAGGGTACCTATTTAAAGGATTAGCTCCTCCCATAGAATTAATTAAAATCTTACGATAAACGGCATCTTCTTCATTAATATAATGAACATTACCAGTAGCAACAACTGTTTTACCTAACTCATCTCCAATTGTTACTAAATTTTTGATAATATCTTCTAAATCATCTTCATTTTTAACTAACTCAGCAGCGATTAAAGATGAGTAAGCGCCTTTTGGCATAACTTCGATATAATCATAGAATTTAGCTCGCTTTTTAGCTTCTTCTACCCCTTTTTGCATCATAGCTTCAAAAATTTCTCCATTGCTACAGGCTGAGCCAACCAATAAACCTTCTCTGTACTGATTTAATACAGAACGTGGAATTCTAGGAACTCGGTAAAAATAGTTGATATTTGACATAGAAATCAGCTTAAATAAATTTTTAAGGCCTGCTTGAGTTTGTACTAATATAGTCGCATGAAAAGGTCTAGCTCTCTTATAAGCATCACCCTCACCAATATGTTGATTAAACTCGTCATGATAATGAACGTGATAATCTTCTTGAGCTTTTTTTACGAAAATCCAACACAAATGTCCAGTAGCCTCAGAATCATAAATAGCCCTATGATGTTGTTCTAAATTAATATTATACTTTTTAGATAAACGATTTAACCGGTGTGATTTCATCTCTGGATGTAATAATCGTGACAACTCTAATGTATCAATGACTGGATTATGAGCTTCTGGCATTTGATATTTTTCATAACTCGTATTTAAAAATCCCATATCAAAACTGGCATTATGTGCCACTAAGATACTATCTCCACAAAATTCATGAAATAAGTTTAATACTTCTTCTTCTGATTTTGAGCCCTTCACCATTTCATCAGTAATTCCTGTTAAACTAATGGTGGTTTGAGATAGGGGATGTCCTGGATCAATGAACTCTTCAAAAGTATCAATGATATTGCCTTTGTGCATCTTAACAGCAGCAAGTTCAATAATTGAATCATAAACAGCAGAAAGTCCTGTTGTCTCCACATCAAATACCACATAAGTTGCATCAGTTAATAATTCATGTTTTGGGTTATAAGCAATAGGTACACCGTCATCTACAATATTAGCCTCAATACCAAATAGAACCTTGACATTATTTTTTTGTCCTGCAAAATAAGCATCCGGAAATGCTTGAGCACCGCTATGATCTGTAATAGCAATTCCAGGCATCCCCCACTTACCTGCTTGGGCAACAATGTCACTTACTTTATTTGTCGCATCCATAGTACTCATATTCGTATGGACATGTAATTCAACACGCTTATCTTCTTCTTTGACAGTATCTTTTCTTGTCTCTTTCTCAATTGTTACAAGATCCTGACAATTCATCACTAAATCACGCATAAAGGTATCTTCTTGGATACTTCCTCTAACACGAATCCAACTACCGACTTTAATACCTTCAAATACAGCCACGTCTTTTTCATTATTGGAAAATTTCTTAACTAAAAATGATGATGAGTAGTCCGTTATTTTAACGGTCAATAATTTTCTTCCTGAGCGAAGTTCTCTTATTTCTTTATCAAAAACATAACCCTCTATAGTGACACGACGCTCTTCTTCCAAAATATCTTCCATACGAGTAATGATTTCATCTGCAGGAATGGATCGTCCTAATTGAATAGGGACATTAAATTCAGTTGCTTCTTGTTTTTTCTTTTGTTGCTCATTTTTCTCAATAGCAGCTGCAGCTTGTTTCATCATAACTTCAGCCTGTTCCAATTGACGCTGTTCAAAAGCTTGCTGGATATCTGATTCCCTTGTTTCATCCACTTTCAAAACAAAATTAAACTCTTTAAAGCCAAAGCTTTGGTAGTCTTTTGCCAATACCTCCAAATGTTTTGGCCCTAAATATTTAATAATTCCTTCATTTTCTACAAATAAAACCACTTGATTTTCTTCTACAAGAGGCGCTTGTTTACTTAATGATTTTTTAACGACATTCGTCAATTCTGTGTTTTTTTTCAAAACTGGGTACCAATAATCACCAATCAACTCGCTACTAAATTGACCATCTACTGTATGAATCGTTATATTTATCTGAGCAATATGTTGAAAAGATGTTGTTAAGTGATTTAATAGTAATTGATACTGATCCACCGGTAACAGTTTAGGAAAAAGTAAATGAAAATCCCACATTTTACTGTGCTTATGAACCATAACTTTCTCAACTTTACCTTCACTTAGTAGAGGATATTTTGCTATTTCTTTATCTAATTGTATTTGAGTAAGTAGCTGTTGGTATAGCTCTTCTGGTGTTAAACTCATAGGTCTCCCCCTCTTAATACTCTTTATCTCAATGTAAAACTCGACAAAGAAAAAGAGTCTGACCCAAAAGCCAGTCTCTTTTTCTTCACTTAAAGTATTTCATAAATATATGTCTTTATTTTCTTAAATAGACAAAAATAACTGGTAAACTTACCATCACCATACCTAGTGGTAATAACAGACTTGTGAAGTTCTCACCTGTTTGTGGTAAAGTCTCTGGATTTTTACTTGAAGACTTGTTGTCACTAGTATTATTTCCTGAATTATTTACCGGATCTTTGGGTTTTTCTTTATTCGGTGGCGGAGTCTCACCTTCACCTTTTCCTTTACCGTCTTCAATTTCAACTTTTACTCTTGTTTCACTAGAAATCATACTACCTTCATAGTTTCCTTCAACTTTCACATCATATATTGCTATACCGACAGTTTGAGTATCAACTGTCGTTGGATTTATTAATGTGACAGTGTAATCTTCTAGATTATCTTTTACTGTTGTATCCCCTTCAAGAACATCAACAGCTGTAAACCATTCCTTTAATTCTTGACTAGTCGGTTGCTCTGCACCTTTTTCTAAAGTCACTTCCTTAGATGTTAATTTCAAAGTATATTCTGATTTGTTTGGCTCATGATCTGCCTTTTTTACTTTGCCTTCAGCGTATTCTTTTTTAGAAAAAAGACCCTGTGTGTCCTTTTTAGAAGTAGTCGTTGATGCTTCTTGCGGTACTACATCAGGCATAGATTTCATAGCATAAGCTACACCCTCAAAATCCGTTTGATCATCATAGGCTACAGTCATTGCAATAGCATCATAATTTTTTTCAAGATTTTTTTCTAAGGTTTTAGCTGACCCACTAAATTGTTTTTGAATCTGTTTTGTTTCAGCTTGAGATAATAGGTAGACATTATCTTCTTTCATCTCATCTAATTTTTCTTCTGGAGCAGATAACTCAATTAATTTAAAATCCATTTCTAATTGATTGATTACCTCATCTTTTAATAATGAATCCGGTACAACAATCTCTTCTTTTTTAGTAGCTTTAAAAGCAACAACTTGCTCTTTATCATCATCTTCTTTGACTAATAAAGGGTGAAGTTCCTTATCTTCATTTTCAGTTACTAACATAAATAATTTATCAGATACTTTATGCCCCTTGTCATTCAATGAAAAAATAGCTTCACTTGCTACTTTAGTATCTTGCTTTAAAATAACTTCTTCAGTTGATTGCGTTGTTGAAGATTCAATGGTTTCAGCATGTGTATTAAGTGATCCTATTAATAATAGACTACTTAAAGCTAAACATGAAATTAACTGTTTTGATACACTTTTATAATTATTCTTAGTCATAAATTATAACTCCTTCTTCTTTAATAGCAAGTTATCTATATGCTAAATATAGATACACAAGCTCTATTCTAGTTTAACACATTTTATGATAAAAATCCTAATTATCGACTCTTTTTTTGACCTTAATACGCTTTTTCTTTTTAGGACTAGTTGAGTCTAAAGGCGGAACTATTTGTATATGTTCGCTAGTTTGTATAGGAACACGTACTCTTACACGGGTTTTTTTAGGATTTAGTTGATCTGGTATTGGATCCATTTGTTTTCGTTTATCCATTTGTTTTTTTAGAATATATAGAAGCAATAACAATAACAGAATTAATAACAAAATTAATAACTGTTTTATTTGACGCCAGTATCCTTTTTTCATCTCTTGAGCCTTGACTTTGGCATCATATGGCATCACTCTCTTACCACGAACTAAAATACGATGCGTGTTGATCATATAAGGTGTACAAGTTAAGAGAGTAACATAATCCTCACCAGGAATAACTTCTAAGGCAGAAAAATCATCTGGTTCAATCACTTTAATCTGATCCACTTCATAAGCATGAATATCAGCTCCGACTGTTAAGAAAAAACTATCTCCTATTTTCAGTTGAGGCAAATCTGTAAAAAGTTTTGCTGTTGGTAACCCTCTGTGACTAGTTAAAACCGAGTGAGTTCCCTCCCCACCAAAAGGTAAAGACGTTTCTCTCATCACCCCAACACCACTAGATATCTGCTTGCTATTAGTCCCGTAATATACAGGTAGTTCTAATTTTATTTTAGGAATTTCAAGAATAGCAATAGCCTCTCCAAGCTCGTCTCTTCCACTTGATGCTATTCCCTGCTCTCTCATTAATTTTTCAGCCTCAATATCAAAATCTTTGACTTGATTTTCTGGTGCTAGGGCAATTTCCTTTTCATGTTCCTTTTCCAATTTAGCACGCTTTTCAGATGCTTTCTTTTCTGATTCTAAGGATTCTTTTTTATATTCTTTAACTGCGCTATTTTGGACAATTTGATGATATTTTTTTGCAGCAAAAGGGTAGGAGAATATTAAAAAACCTAATATATAAAGTACCCATACTAGGGTTAATAGATGTTTTTTATCTTGTTTTTGCCTCACTTTTTTCTCCAATTTAATCTTCCCTCTTTCATTTCCTCAAGCTAAACCTAAAAAGTTCTAATAAATTTATATATTAAATACAAGAACAATAAAACACCAATTGATAATACGACAATATAAAATAAGCGGGAGTGTTGAAGTGCTTTTGACACAAATACAACAACCGGCTGGCTAGGTGTCACTTCTCTTAACTCAGTACTATTATCACTTACTTTAGAAGAAGATACTTTTTGATTCTCACTTTCTTCTATTGCTTTTTTTTGATTCACTTGGTTATTTGTAGTCTTGGTTTTAATTGTTGTCTGATTAATAGACTCATCCATAGGAACACGTTTACTGTGAACCAACAGTCTTTTTTCTAAAGACGGTAGCGGGTGACAAGTTAGCAAAGTCAACCATTCTTCATCTTGATTGGGTTTAACTATTAATTTTTCTACATCCGTTGCTTCTATGATTTCATTACCTGTCACTTCATAAGCTGCAGTCTCATTTAAATAAGTAACATAAAAAATATCACCTATATCAAGATAGTCAATATACATGAACAAATTAGAACCATAATACCCTCTGTGACCTGATACTACACTATGATTTCCCAGTCCACTATTTGGTAGATCTGTTCCTGTGACTTGAGCAATCCCTTTACTAAGATTTTCTTTCGAGGCACCAATATAAAGTGGCAATTTCTTTTCATTAATTGACGGCATTTCAATGTGTCCTACTGACCCATTAATTAAATCATGAGTATATTTACCTTCACTTGTATCAACACTAATGACTTCAGTGATTTCCGTTGTTTCAGATGACTCTGTAAAAGGATCTACAATATCTGCTCTGTTTTTTTCTTCATAATATGTCTTAACTTCTTCAGCAAAATTGGGATACTGCTCATAGATTTGCTCTTCTTTAGAAAATGACTTCACTTCTTTTTGTTGTTGAAAAGACTGAATCAATCCCATAACAGGTAGTGACAATACGATTAGTAAACCAATCATAAAGAAGAGATAAGATATTCTTTTATTTTTCACTAATCTATCCCTCCAATTGCCTATCTTTTCGTTTCTTTCTTACAACATACCAAATAATCAATAACAAAATAATAATTAAAATAATCAACAACAACCATAATAATTGATTTTGCTTACTATCTTTAACGGCTTGATCAAAAACTTTTTCAGAAAATGGTACTCGGTGTCCTCTTACTAGTAAACGATGCGTATTAATCATATAAGGCGTACAAGTTAGAAGCGTTACATAATCCTCACCCTTTGTAATCATAAGCTCTTCGATTTCATCTGGTTCAATAACTGTAATCTTATCTACTTCATAAGCTAATTTATCATCTAATGTTTTAATATAAAACTGATCACCTTTTTTTAGTTTTGGTAAGTCAGTAAACAACTTAGCTGTTGGTAATCCTCTATGGCCGGTAATAACAGAGTGAGTGTTCTCTCCTCCGTATGGTAAAGAAGTTCCAGATAGTACTCCAGCACCATGTTTTAGTTGATAATCACTTGTCCCATTAAAAATCGGCATATCTACTTTAATGGCAGGGATGACTAAAACACCTAACACTTCTTTTAATTGATTTGTGTCCATTCCCTCAAATAAAGTCAAACTAGTTGATTTAAAATCTGGCATATCCAGCTCTTGAGCAAAAGAGGTAGCTAAATTTTTATTATATTTTACTATATCAGACTTTTTTTCTTGTAAATCTTCATCAGACATCTTGTCTACTTTACCATAATAGTCACTTGAAACGGAGTTTTGTAGATGACTGTAATATAAATTTGAGGCAACAGGATAGAGCATAATTGCAAAACCTAAAATGTAGACTAACCAAAACCAACTCCACTTTTTCTTTTTAGAGCTATCTATTTTTTTCTTACTTGTATGAGGAGTTCTCTTCCTTACTTTTCTTTTCTTTTTTTTTGATGTCATAATAATATTTCACATCCTATTATTGTCTATATAAAACCATCATCTTAAAACTTGAACATTAAACGTCTAAGTAATTTAACATTCTTAATCAAAAAAAGCAAATCACTTTTATTATTTTAATAAAAAAATAATGTTGCACCATTTACTAATGTACAATAAAAAAAGGTTCAACGTCAAATCATGCTGTTATTTAAATATCTTATAAATTTAAACTATAACAAAATAAAAGATTTTTATTTCCTAAGATCCTAGGTAATATCATACTTTTCAATCTTTAGTTTTTCTTTTAAAAAGCTAACTCAATAGGCTTTAACAAGCTTTAAAATTAAAGTAATAACATTTTTTTATTCTTTTATGTCATAATAGGCTAACTTAAAAAGTTAAATTCTGTACAAAATACACCTTAGAAATAGACATGTAGGTCAAATATTTATTAAATACAAATTATGCCTTATCTAATATAGCAAGCTAAGTCTTCCTAAGTCACTTAATATAAATGAAAATCTCTTGATTGTTTATTTTATGTAAAAAAATAAACAAATCGTACTAGTGGATATCATCCATTAATACGATTTATTATTACAACATCTAGCTGATCACTATTTTAATGATTTAAAATATTCAATGTACTATAAAGCTCATCTCGGCGAATCTCTAACATCTCATCAGTTTTTTTGATTTTCACTTCAACAATTGATTCATCAGCTTTTTTACCAACTGTAATTCTAAACGGAGCTCCAACTAAGTCAGCATCTTTAAATTTAACACCTGGTCGCTCTTTTCTATCGTCAACTAAGACATCTAGACCACGCTCTTCTAGCTCTTTTTCGATGTCAACTGCCAGATTCCACTGTGTTTCATCTTTTGGATTAATTGGAATAATATGAACATCAAAGGGTGCAATTTCTGTTGGCCAATTAATACCAGAATCATCAGCCACTTGTTCAACAATAGCTGATAATAAGCGACTCACACCAATACCATAGCTCCCCATTTGAACAGGTATTTTTTTACCGTTTTCATCTAAAACATCAACACCCATTTTCTTAGAATAGAATGTCCCTAGTTTAAAAATATGACCTAATTCAATACCACGAGTAAATTTTAATTTTCCTCTACCATCAGGAGATATCTCCCCTTCTTCTACCACACGTAAATCTAAATACTCTGTTGGTTTAAATTCTCTTCCTGGTTGTACATTTTTATAATGGAAGCCAGTTTCATTTGCACCTACTACAACATTGGTCATATCTTCAACATGTCGATCAGCAATCAAAGTTATTTCTTCTGATAAATTAACTGGTCCAATTGAGCCAACATCAGTCTTTAAGTAGTGATTTATTTCCTCTTGGCTAGCAGGTTCTACAAGAGTCGCTCCTAAATAATTAGCAAGCTTTACTTCATTTAACTCATGGTCACCACGCATTAAAACCATTACTGGCTTTTTATCTGCCATATAAACTAGAGATTTAATGGTTTTGGTTTCAGGAACTGATAAGAACTCACTCACTTCGGCAATTGTACCGACATTAGGTGTCGCTATTTTTTCAAGCTCAAGATATGTTTCATGGCTTTTCTTAGAAACAAATTGACTAGAAGCCATTTCTAAGTTAGCTGAATAATCACTTTCCTCTGAATAAACGATGGTATCCTCACCAATTTCAGCAATAGCCATAAATTCTTTCGAATCATTACTTCCCATGGCACCACCATCTCCAATAATAACTCGGTAGTTTAAACCACAACGATCAAATATTTTTTTATAAGCTTTTTCAAACTCTAAAAAACCCTCATCCAAACTTTCTTTATTTGCATGGAATGAATAAGCATCCTTCATAATAAACTCACGACCTCTTAACAACCCGAAACGAGGACGTTTTTCACCACGATATTTTGTTTGAATCTGATAAAGTGATAAAGGTAATTTCTTATATGAATTGACATCTTGACGGATTAAATCAGCAAAAGTTTCTTCATGAGTAGGGCCTAAAATGAATTCTTTTTCATTATCCCCTGTAAACGTCATGAGCGTATCGCCATAAGTTGTATAACGTCCTGTTTCTTTCCATAATTCAGCAGGAATAACAGCAGGCATTAACATCTCATTAGCATCAATTTTAGCAAACTCTTCTCGCATGATCTTTTCAATTTTTTGAATAACTTTGTAAGCTAGTGGAAGATAAATATAGTAACCGCTCGAAACTTGTCTTATATAACCACCACGTAATAAAATCTTGTGACTCATTGCCTCAGCATCACTAGGTACTTCACGTAAAGTCGGCATAAAAAATTTTGATTGTTTCATTGTAAACTCCTTTTTCTCTCTTTTTTATTGGATAAAGAATCTATGAATATCGTTCCATGTCACAGCAACCATTAAACCAACTAAGATAACAACACCAACCATTGTAATCATGACTTCTTTTTCTTGGCTTAAAGGTTTACCTCTAACACCCTCAACAGCATTTAAAGCTAGCTTTCCACCATCTAGTCCTGGCAACGGGATCAAATTCATAATCCCCAAGTTAACAGACAACATAGCTGTAAAGGAAAGAATAGCAATAATCCCACTGTTTGAGACTGATTCTGACATTTTAAAAATCATAACAGGTCCACCTAATTTATTTAAACTAAAACCTGTAATTAAGTCTCCTAAAGCTTTAAAAATCATTAGTGAATTATTTGCTGTCTCTGTGAACCCATATTTAATTTTCCCCATAAAACTAAGTGGTTCAAATATCGTATTCATCTGGACTCCTATGACACCACGGTTTGGATCATCATCACTTTTTTTAGGTGTTAAGGTTAAAGAGCGTTGTTCACCTTTATCATTTTCAACAACAACTGGAACGGAATTACCTAAATTAGACGATACATTTTTGACAATATCTTCATAAGAAGGTGTTTTTACTTCATTGACTGAAATAATTTTATCTCCTGGTTTCACACCAACTTCATGAGCTGCCCCGTTTTCAATGACAGCGCCTATTGTGTTAGATGGGTCACTTGTATAAGTTCCACCACTCATAAATGCCACAATCATAAATAAGATAATCGCAAGTAAAAAATTATTTAAAGGCCCTGCAAAATTGGTCATAATACGTCTTGATAAAGAGGCTGATTGAAACTGAACATCACGAGGAGCAATTTGAGTTTCAATGCCGTCCTCTTCAATAATAGTAGCATCATGATTAACAGGATATGTTTTTTCCTTAGTTTCATCACCATTTTCATAACCCTTGATATAAAGTTCATCAACTAAATCACAAGAAATTAATTCTACTGGAATACTATTTGGTAAGTGAACTTTTTTAGTTGGGTTAATCTTAATAACCTCACCTTGATCATTTAACTCTAAAGATAAAGGCATACCAGGAGAGAGGTCCGTCTCATCCTCTCCCTCTCCTGCCATACGAACATAGCCACCAACAGGTAACAGACGAACGGTATAAGTCGTCCCATTATGACGATGATAAAATAATTTTGGCCCCATACCAATTGAAAATTCACGAACTAAAATACCACCACGTTTAGCTAAAATAAAATGGCCAAACTCATGAATTAATACAATCAAACCAAAGACAAATATAAAGGTTAAAAATGTTTTCATTTAGTTATCCTTTCTTTCATAAAATAGCGTTCACTAGAATAATCCCATTAAATGCATAAAGGGAAATACAAATAGTAAACTATCAAAACGGTCTAAGATACCTCCATGTCCTGGTAGAATATTACCAGAATCTTTTACACCATAGAAGCGTTTGTAAGATGATTCTACTAAATCTCCTAATTGTCCAACAATAGAAAATAGAATAGTTAAAATAAGCATGGCAAACATATTATAAGGTAGTGGCCAGAAAATTGGGTAAACAAACCCGACAACCAAAGCACAAAGGATACCACCTAATGAACCTTCCATAGTTTTATTTGGAGAAATATGAGGAGCTAGTTTTCTTTTACCTATTTTTCTACCAATCATGTATGCACCAATATCTGTAGACCAAACTACAAGTAGAGCATACATTAATACATGTAATCCAACTTCTCTTGCTAAAACAAAATTTTGAAATCCCATACCAACATATAAACTAACTAGTACTGGAAATGCCACTCCTTCAAAAGAGTATTTGCCTTGTAAAAAAACTGGTAAAATCAAGAGTAGCATAACAACAAAATAATATAATGACATACTATTAACTGGTTCTGGTAAATAATCATACCATGTCGATCTTGGTAAAATTAACAACACTGTACCTAAGATAGCTAGAATACCATCTATTTTTTTTATATCCCAACCTCTCATTTTAAATAGCTCGTACACACCAATTCCACCAAGAACTGCTGCTAAAATCTGTAAGGCTACACCACCAATAACAATAATCGGGATGAATAAGATTAATGCAATAACTGCTGTGATTACCCGTTGCTTCATTTTGAATCGACTCCTTCTCCTTTATTTAAGCCACCAAATCGTCTTTGACGATGCTGAAATGATCCGATTGCTATATCTAAATCTCTGGTTTTAAAATCTGGCCAATAACAGTCTGTGAAGTATAATTCGCTATATGCTATTTGCCAAAGTAAAAAATTACTAATTCTTTCTTCTCCACTTGTACGAATTAATAAATCTGGGTCTTGATATTCTTTACCCAGACTTGCTGTCATTAAGTACTCACTAAAAAGATCTTCATCAACTTCAGAGGTTAGTCTTTGATTTTTCCCCTCTTCTATTAAACGATTGACAGCAGTCAATATTTCTTGACGGCTACCATAATTTAGAGCAAAATTTAAAATCATTCCTGTATTATCCTTAGTTTTCTCAATGGCATCAAAGACAGCTTGTTGAGTGTGCTCTGGTAAATATTCTGTATACCCCATTACGTTTACTCTTACATTTTCTTTGATTAAATCAGGTACAAAGACATCAAAAAAATCAACAGGTAGCTTCATTAAAAAATCAACTTCAGATGTTGGGCGTTTCCAATTTTCTGTTGAAAAAGCGTATAACGTTAGTACTTTCACACCTAATCTACTCGCATGTGTCGTAATTGTTTTAACATTATTCATACCTTCCTTATGACCAGCAATTCGTGGTAAAAATTTTTTTTGTGCCCACCTACCATTACCATCCATAATAATAGCAATATGCTTAGGAATCTCTCCATTTTTCTCAAACAGGTCTTCGCCTGAATCTAAATTAGAATCCTTTGACTCTTTTTTAAATAAATTGAACATATAAAAGCCCCCTAAAAAGACTGACGTCTAAAAATACACTCTCCTTATTGTAGCAAAAGCCAACAAAAAAACCTATTAAAAAAGGAAATTTATAGTTTTTTTATATAAATTTTCATTTATGATGCTATTTCACCTCTAGTTATTTTTCCAAAAAAAAAGTTGAACCTAAAACTGGCTCAACTTTTAAATATTTATCTCTATATTTTATTAAACTTCTAAAATTTCTTCTTCTTTTGTTAAAACAATCTTATCAATATTTTTACTACTTGCATCAGTAATTGTTTGAACTTCTTGTTCATATGTTCTTAATTCATCTTCAGAAATCTCTTTATCTTTTTCAGATTTTTTTAGTGAATCAATCGCATCACGTCTGATGTTACGTATAGCAATTTTAGCATTTTCGCCTTGCTTACTAACTTCTTTAGCGATTTCTTTACGTCTTTCTTCAGTTAATTGAGGAATCACTAAACGAATCACTGTCCCATCATTTGATGGGCTAATACCAATATCACTCATTAAAATTGATTTTTCGATATCTTCCATTGCTGTTTTATCAAATGGTGTAATCATTAAGACACGTGCTTCTGGAATAGTGATAGATGCAATTTGATTTAGAGGTGTTGGTACACCGTAATATTCTACTTGAATACGGTCTAAAAGACTAGCATTAGCACGTCCTGCTCTAATTTGACCAAGTTCACGTTGTAAGCTTTCTTCTGATTTTATCATTTTATCTTTTGCTTCATTAATAATTGTTTGACTCATAATTATTTCCCCCTTACAGTAGTTCCGATATTTTCACCTAAACATACTTTTTTAATGTTTCCAACTTCATTCATATTAAAGACAACAAGTGGAATATTATTATCCATACTCAAGCTACTTGCTGTTGAATCCATGACAGATAATCCTTTTGAAATAACATCCATATGGGTTAATTCTTCATATTTGGTAGCAGTGTTATCCAATTTGGGATCAGCAGAATACACGCCATCAACATTGTTTTTAGCCATTAAAATAACATCTGCACCAATTTCTACTGCTCTTAGAGCTGCCGTTGTATCTGTTGTGAAATATGGGTTACCCGTTCCACCAGCAAATATAACAACACGATTTTTTTCTAAATGTCTAATAGCACGTCTTCTAATATAAGGTTCTGCAATTTGACGCATTTCAATAGAGGTTTGTACTCGGGTTGGTACACCTAAATTTTCCAGTGTATCCTGTAAAGCCAGACCATTCATAACAGTAGCAAGCATTCCCATATAATCTGCTTGTGAGCGTTCCATTCCCATCTCAGAGCCAATATTCCCACGCCAAATATTTCCACCACCAACCACAATGGCAACTTCAACACCTAACTCATGAATCTCTTTAATTTCTTTGACTAACTCATTAACTACTGGTGGATTTATCCCGAAGCCCTTTTCTCCAGCTAAGGCCTCACCACTGACTTTTAATAATACTCTACGATATTTCGGTTCTACCATTGTCTTACCTCCAGTTTTATCCTTGTTACTCTTAATAATTAACGATTTTTTTCTAAAAAAAAGGAGCGCATATATTATAAGTTACAATAAATGCGTTCCTGATTGATGACGATTATTTCATTTGATTTGCAACTTCATCAGCAAAGTTTTCTTCACGTTTTTCGATTCCTTCTCCAACTTCAAAACGTACGAATCCTTTAACTTTTCCACCTTTAGATGCAACAAATTTTTCAACAGTCATATCTGGATCTTTAACAAATGGTTGGTCAACTAAACAAATTTCAGCTAAGAATTTATTCATACGTCCAATAACCATTTTTTCAACGATATTTTCTGGTTTACCTTCATTTAAAGCTTGCTCAGTTAACACTTTTTTCTCATGATCTAATTCATCTTGAGATACTTGGTCTTTAGATACATAACGAGGATTAATTGCAGCAACGTGCATTGCAACGTCTTTAGCAGCACCTTCGTCAGTTGTTCCTTCTAATTCAGCGATAACAGCGATACGGCCACCCATATGTAAGTAACCACCAAATGCTGCGTTATCATCTTTTTCAAGAACATCAAAACGACGGAAGTTAATTCTCTCACCAATTACTTGAGTTGCTTCAACGATATCTGAATCAATTGTTCCTTTATCAGTTTTAATTGCTAAAGCTTCTTCCATTGTTGCTGGTTTGTTTTCAGCTACTAATTTAGCAATGTTTTGTACTAAATCTTGGAACATTTCATTTTTAGCAACAAAGTCAGTTTCAGAGTTAACCTCAACGATAGCCGCAGTGTTTCCTGCAACATATACATTTGCTAATCCTTCAGCTGCGATACGGTCATTTTTCTTACCAGCTTTGGCCATACCTTTTTCTCTTAATAAGTCGATAGCTTTATCCATATCTCCATCAACATCAACTAACGCACGTTTAGCATCCATCATTCCAACACCTGTACGTTCACGTAATTCTTTTACCATAGAAGCACTAATTTTAGACATTTACGATTTCCTCCTAAGTTTCATTAACTATTCATTATTTTAAAAAAGAAAAGCTACTTAAGGTACAAGATACATATGGCTACTTCGTTCACCTTTACCCGTAGCCTTAAATAGCTTTTTTGTTTATTTATTTTGCTTATTCAGCACTTTTACCTTCAACAACTTCAACAATTTCTTCAATTGAAGTAGCTTCAGTTACAGTTTCTTCAAATACTTCTTCAGCAACTTCATCTTCACCTTGACGGCCTTCGATGAAAGCATCTGCCATTTTACCAGTAATTAATTTAACTGCGCGGATAGCATCATCGTTAGATGGGATAACAACATCGATCTCATCTGGATCACAGTTAGTATCAACCATAGCTACGATTGGGATATTTAATTTATGAGCTTCTTGAACAGCAATACGCTCTTTACGTGGATCAACGATGTACATAACATCTGGAATTCTTGGCATATCAGCGATACCACCTAAGAATTTTTCTAATCTTTCACGTTGTTTCATTAGACCAGCAACTTCTTTTTTAGGAAGTACTTCAAAAATTCCGTCTTCTTCCATAGCTGTGATTTCTTTTAAGCGCGCAATACGTTTTTGGATTGTATCCCAGTTAGTTAATGTTCCACCTAACCAACGGTGGTTTACATAGTATTGACCTGAACGAATTGCTTCGTCTTTAATTGCTTCTTGAGCTTGTTTTTTAGTTCCAACGAATAAAGCGATTCCGCCATCTTCAGCTACATTTCTCATGTAGTTGTAAGCATCGTCTACTAAACGAACTGTTTTTTGTAAGTCGATGATGTAGATACCGTTTCTTTCAGTGAAGATATATTTCTTCATTTTTGGGTTCCAACGACGTGTTTGGTGTCCGAAATGTACACCTGCTTCAAGTAATTGTTTCATGCTGATTACTGCCATGTTTTGTTTCCTCCAATATGGTTTTTTAGTTTCCTCTTCGTTGTTTTAAAGCTCTTTTAAGGACTTAAACTAGGTCAAGCACCTCTTAAAAAATATACAACGAATGTGGATTTAGTTATGTCAAGTTCTTAACATACCTAAGATAGTATATAACACTGCTCTCCTTTTTGCAAATACTTATTTTATTTTTTGTAAATTTTATCATTCGAAAGTGATAATGTCCTAAGTAGGTCGAAAGACAAAATGTCCCAAAATGATAAAATAACTTTATGAAAAGGATAAATCTAACAATGAATGAAACCAAAAAGTATCAAGTTATTAAAGCTGTCGCTGAAAATAAAAAACAAAAAAAGAGAGCTAGTGTTGAACTTAATTTATCTATACGACAAATTAACCGTTTAGTGAAATCATACAGGGAAAATGGTAAATCAGCATTTGTCCATAAAAATCGAGGGAGAAAAAATAAGCACTCTGTGCCTGAAAAAGTAAAACAACAAATAATCACTAGTTATCAATCGTTTAGTATTAAACCAAATATTAGGCATTTTACTGAAATACTGAAAAACGACCATCATATCTGTTATACAGATACTACAATTAGAAGCATCCTGTACAAAGCAAAAATACTTTCACCAAAGGCTCAAAAAAAGACAAAAAGAAGACTCAAACAATTAATAAAGCAAGAAGGTCAACAAACCAAACAATCAGAGAACCTATTGGTTCCAAGAGCTGAAGACTACCTAGAACTCCCTGAAAAGACCCATCCTAGTCGACCTAGAAAAAAATACAAAGGAGAATTAATTCAATTAGATGCTAGTTCATATAATTGGTTTGGAAATCAAATAACTCATCTTCATTTAGCTATTGACGACGCATCAGGTAATATTGTTGGCGCTTATTTTGACCAACAGGAAACGCTCAATGGTTATTACCATGTTCTTCATCAAATTCTGACAAAACAAGGGATTCCTGCCACTTTTCTAACAGATAAACGAACCGTCTTTGAGTACAACAGAAAATCAACAAAAGCTGTAGAAGAAGATACGTTCACGCAGTTTGGGTTTGCTTGTCATCAATTAGGTATTGACATAAAAACATCCTCTATTCCTCAAGCGAAAGGTCGTGTAGAACGTTTAAATGGGACAGTGCAATCAAGATTGCCTGTTGATCTTGAGATAGCAAATATACATTCTATAGAGGAGGCTAATCAATTTCTATCTGTATGGATTCGAAAGTTTAATCGACAATTTGGTCACAAAACTGCAGAAAGTGTTTATGAAACTTCTCCTACAACAGCTGAAATTAATTTATTACTAGCTACTGTCTCTCATCGTATAGTCGATAATGGCCATCATATTAAGTATCAAAATAAATTTTATCTTCCAATGGAAGGTAGTAGCGACAAATATTTTACAAGAAAAACAAAAGCATTAATTATAAAAGCTTTTAACGGGGAGATTTATGTTAATATAGCAGAAAAAATTTATCCTACTAGACGATTAAAAACCCACGAGACCTATTCAAAAGAGTTTGATGGGGTTTCTTCAGATATAAAAAAAGAAAGACGCAAGTACATTCCACCACAGTCACATCCGTGGAAACTTGAGTCTTTCAAAAGGTATCTTCAAAGTATTGACCGTACTATCGAAGAATATGAGGCTGAAAAAACAGCCTGAAACAAAAAGTACCTTATTTTACCAATAATGGTCACATTAGTGCAAGTTTTACGCAGTAAAGATTGCGCTAATGTGAGCCCTCATTTTGGGACATTTTTATGTTCGATTGACACAAACAAAAAAGCAGCAAAAACCATTCGGTTTCTGCTGCCTAAATTCACTTAATTTTACTCATCCACATCATTTGACAAAGAGCCTTATTTTATCAATTTTTAAATATCAACACGATTTGACGAAGAGCCAAAAATTATAGACTTAAAAAATCAAGCGGAATAATAAATTATTCCGCTTGTCTTAACTTTATTTTTGTAACTCTAAAGGTAAGTTTACATCAAATGTATGAGAAACTTTATCTTCTTCGTCACCTTTTTTATGTCCATCAAATGTTAATTTGATTTCTTTTGCTTGATCAATTTGGCTTAATTCAGTAAATTTGAAGTGAACGTGTCCGTCACGTTTTTTATCTTTTTCAAAGATATCTTCCCAGTAATCTGCTAAGTGTTCACCTTTGATTTCAGTACCATCTTCTAAAATTAAAGTAGCTTCGCTAGGACGAACTTTAACTTCTTCAGTTCCTTGGTTTTCTAAAGTATAATGTAGAGCCATTAAACCTTTGAATTCATTACCATCATTGTCTTTGTATTTATCAACTTCAACAATTTTAGCTTGATCGATGTCAAATTTCACATCTTCCCAAGTTTCTGTCCAGTCAGTTTTGTATGTTGCTTCAAACTTAACTTTAGGATCGTTTCCATCATGGATAACTTCTTTAAATGAGCCATCTTCTTTTAATGTTCCCTCAGCTATGTCTACTTCTTCACCATTATCTAATGTTTCAGTAGTTGTTGCTTCGATTGATCCTTCTTCAATGTTACCTTTAACTTCTTCTTTTTGACCACATCCACTTAAAGCTACTAATAAAGTTGCTGCTAGTGTTGTACCTAAAATTGTCATTTTTTTCATAAAATTATTTTCCCCCTGTGCTATTTAAAGCATATTTCACTTTAACTAGATATTAGTTAAAATTATTTTTTGTCGTCAGATTTATCATCAGCTGTTGATGTGTATTTTGCGTACTCTTTGTTGATTTCATCTAATTCTTTTTCATCATATTTGTCATATTTATCAATTTCATGAAGAATTTTTTTGATGTCATGAGTAGCTTTTTTCTCTTCAAACCAGCATTTTAATGAATGCTCTTTACCTTTTGCAACTTCTGCATCGATATTGTTTAAGTTTTTGTCTAAGCTAGTTAAAACCTCTGCGATTTTATCAATTGCTTTTTCTTGTTTTTTTGCGTAATCTGTCATAATAATTACTTCCTTTCTTTTTTTTAAAAATGTATTATATTATATATCCTATAAAGACATTATATACCTGATTAATTAGAGTGTCAAGCATTGTGCCTCGAACTCACTCTTACTAAAAACTCACAATTCAATACACTACGATTAGTTATTTTTCACTATTAATCTGTAGCTATCAAAATAAATTAGTTAGCTTGTAAGTCTTTAATTGTTTGTTCTCTATCAACTGCGAATATAACTGGTTCAGTTTTTTCTAATAATTCGTCAGTAATTGTTGCTTTAGCAATTTGGTTATTATCATAGCCATTATAGTAGTAAGTTCTTGATTCGTTACACATAGAACCAACATATAATGAGTAGTCTTCTTGTTTTTCTGGTGTCACAACAACACCTTTAGGAATACGTACTGTAGCTAAGATATGATAAGCATTACTTACACCATCAATTTCATTAACAGCTTGATTTGTATGCTCTTTAAAGAATGCAGCTCTTACAAATCTTTCTGGTGGTGTGTATCCACCAGGTAATTGATCGACACCATCTAAAACCGTTGGGATTTCTTTCACAGCTTCCCCACCAGCTTTTACCACAGCATCTAAATACTGTTCTGTGATATTTTCACGTAGTTGACTTTCAATAGTTGAGGCTGCCACAGTTCCTACAACTGACCCTAAATAACTTAGGGAACCATTTGTTGAATAAATAATTTCTAATGGGGTTGGGTTTGGATCAAATAAAGTTGTGACATCTTTTGAAAGGTTCTCAGGAAACGTTATAGTCATATAGTAGCATAAATCCTTCATTCCTTTTTCTGCTTCTTCTTTACTGACAAACTCCCACTTTAAATCTTTGTTGTCTTTTAAGTTAGCAACAAGTTGTTCTCCGACGTTCACTTTCGTTCCCATCATTTCAACATTCTTATCTTCATTTACCACAGCTACGGGTAAATTTTTCGATAAATCTGTTGGGTTCCACATCGACTTACCTAATACACTGGCTGCCAACATGGGAATTAAAATAATAACAATAACAGAAATCAATAATGTTTTGTTACTCGTCATTTTTTTAAATTCTTCTTTAACTGTCTTTATATGCTTGACTCGCTTCATTCGTTAATGTCTAATTACT
Source organism: Vagococcus jeotgali (assembly GCF_035918315.1). Lineage (NCBI taxonomy): Bacteria > Bacillati > Bacillota > Bacilli > Lactobacillales > Enterococcaceae > Vagococcus > Vagococcus jeotgali. The sequence goes on from NZ_CP142146.1 coordinate 1,403,573, forward strand.
CATGATTTTTTATTATTTAAATTAGTTAATTTGTAGCTTATCTATGATAAAACTAATAAAACAATAATACTAACACATTGGAATATAAATAAAGGATTCTTATTAATTTAGGTGTATCAAACACATATGATCATGTTCCAACTACAAAGTAGATTATCGTAATAAATTCTACTGTTATTTGAAAACATTGGCTAATAGCATGGTATTTACCAGCTTATTACCAAAGCCTTACTACCAATCTAAGAACTTACTATGTAGATTGTTACAACAAACAACGGTTATGGGTGTCATAATATAATATGACCTCATATTTGTAAGTAGATGTTAAACGTGTATAGTAATGCCTTTTTCTTAAAAAGTTTAAAATAATTTCTTTTTATTAGTTGGCTCTGTCTTCCCCTCTATTACTTTTAACTAATGAAAAGTAATACAAAGGCCATTGGAGTAATTGCTAATAGATTCTTATACTTACTCATCCTTTACGGATCACAATCACATCATCAATTAAAATCATGTAAGCATTAGAACGAGACTTTAGTACTTGTACAATTTTTTTATCCTTGTCTCTTCATACTCAAACAAATCAATTTTTATATCTCCCAATACTTTTCTTTGAAGTTTCAAAGAAGAAGAATCTTACTGGAGAACACGTTTTAATAATCTATGACAATGAACGTCAATAAAATAATTTGAATAGTATAGAATAGCTATTTAATTATCTTGTTATTTATTCTCCCGTACTGCTACTTTTGATTCTCCTTTCAAACTTAGTTGGTGACTCATAAAAGAACAGGTCACATGTTAATTATAGATAAAAAATTACTACACTATTTCTTCTTTTTCGTCCGTTCAATTGAAAAAAAAAACTTTTAATTCCTGTTCTCCTAAATTATCACACATTTTTTCCATTATTCATTATAGTAGCTAAACAAAATACTCATGATTAAATAATTTCTATAAAAAAATAAGGATTATGTACAAATGTACTACCCTCATACTACTACATATCTCTTTTTTTTTATAGAATAACGCCTTTCCTCGTTCAATTAAACTTATTTTAATAGTATGCTTTAATTTTTTGATGCTATATTATAAGTTTTTTCGTTAAAGGTGTGTAAAATATAAAAATTCTATCAAGAAGTATATAATCTACCCTTTATTCTGTTAAAATAAAGGCGTAATTGACTAAATATAAGACACCATATTTCATTTTTATAAATAAAAATCTCATACTTCTTGTTTTTAAAAAGTTTTTAAAGAATTATAAGTAAAAGCACTGTATCACCATTATTTTATATACTACTCTGTTCCTCTTCAACGGTTATGTCACTAAGTTTATCAGTTCGATACCCCCATGTTGTTTTTATTTCTTGCTTACGAAACGAAAAAAAAATAAAAAATAACATTGTGTTGTCCTCAAAAAAATACTATAATTTTTATACAAGAATGATATTAGTTTTGTTCATAGAAAGGGGAATTCCGATTGATTTATAAATTACTAGAACCAAAAGTAAAGACTAATCTAGCTATATTAAATGAAATATATAAAAATAACAGGTGGACAAAGACTTCCTCTATATCTGAGGAGCTAGATATTTCGGAACGAACTGTTCAGCACTATTTCAAAGATATTTTTAGTCTAAAAGAAGCATTTGATGAAGATACACCAAACGACTTAAAAATTTTATACTTTAAAACAAAAGGTATTAGGATTATTGATTATAAAAATGAATTCGAAGATTTCAAAAAATTTACTATTCAAAATAGTCTAACTATTATTCTTTTACAAGATATTATTAATCACCGTATGACGTCTGTTGCTAATTACTCACAAAAATATTTTATTAGTGAAACAACCGTTAGAAAGAATTTAAAGCGTATAAAAGAAACTTGTCAGTATTATGGTTTAGATATTTATCGCTTTCAATTAACTGGTGATGAAGAAAAAATCAGATTTTTTATTTCGCTAATCTCTAAAATGACCAACAGAGAACCTCTATACCAGATTGAGGGCATTGATTACAATAAAATCGAAGACGTATTCACTGAGTTTTTTACAGAGATGAATATCAAGTTATCTCAAATGAAAAAAATCCGTCTAATTAATCGCTTCTTAATCCACCTGCAACGTATCAGTTTAAATAAAAAAGTAACATTTGATGATAGTATTACTATGACTTTAAAAAACCATGAGTTCTATCCGGCCATTAGAGCCTTATTTAATCAGTATCTTGTCTTTGATGAAAGAGAAATAACATTCTACTTTTATATTATATCTTTAGATAATGAGTTAAATAGAAATGAAGTAACAAATATCGTTTATCGTCATTCTCAAAAAAATGACTTACCGATTTGCACACATACCATTGCTATCTTCAATCAAATTAAAGGGTTATTAAAGCCTTTAACTCCTAGTGAATCTGAGACTATCACACAAAATTTATTTTATATTAATTACTTAACCATGAAATATGGTGATTTAGTTTTTGACTATAAATATAGTATGGATGTCCAATATGATCTAAGTAGGCATCCGTCTCTTTGTAAAAAAATCACACAACTCTTGCAAGAGCATTTAATTGATCAAAAACTTATCTCTGACAGAGAGATAAATACTTTACTACAGCAGTATTTATTTAGATTATTGTACTTTATCGATCCTAGTAATTTAGATCAAGTGATTAATATTTATATGGAACCATCTTTTGATAGCTTTCAACAGCAACAAATTAAAGAATATTTAGATTTATTTTTCAATCATCAAGTTTGTTATTTAGATACTTTTGATGAAGATGTGGCAGATATGGTTCTTACACCTTATCATGAAACGTGTCAAAAATTAGTTTACCCAAGTAAACTTGTTACTATGGTTAAATTCCCACTAAGTATCTCCTTACTTAAAGTTATTGAAACAAAGCTAACCCATCCAAAAGATGATTTAGAAGCAAAATATGAAATATATTAGAGGCTGACTCAAGGGTCAACCTCTTTTTTTGTTTACCTGAATTACTTTTCACCTTTCGAGTAAAAATGATTTCTCGACTCTGTTTTATTTTAGGCAAATAGATTATACTTAGATTGGTGTGAACGATTTTATAAAGGAGTGTCATTTATGACTAATCAAGAATTAAAGGACCAGCTAGCAAGTATTATTTATAATATATTAGAACAAACAGAGTTACATTCAGGTGACTTATTTGTTTTAGGATGTAGTAGCAGTGAAGTAGTAGGTGGTGTGATTGGTAAACAAACTAGTGAGGAAACTGGTATTCTCATCGTCGAAACAATACTAACTTTATTAAATAAGCAAGGTATTCACTTAGCTGTCCAAGGCTGTGAACATATTAACCGAGCTCTTATTTTAGAAAAAGATGTGGCTTTAAAGTTTGGCTATGAAATAGTATCTGTGGTCCCTGCTCTGCAAGCTGGAGGAGCTTGTGCAACGGCTGCATTTTCACAAATGAGTCATCCCGTTGCTGTTGAACATATTATAGCTAAAGCTGGAATCGATATCGGTGACACTGCCATTGGTATGCATGTTAAACATGTTCAAATCCCTATTAGACCTATTCATAAAACATTAGGAGAAGCTCACGTGACAGCACTAGGAAGTCGCCCGAAACTCATTGGTGGGCCAAGAGCTGTGTATGTTAAGCCTTAAACAAGCAAAAAAAATTATTCCCGGTCTTTTCTTAGCATTTATTTTAGCCGTTTTTGCTAAATTTGGAGCTAGGTTCTTTCCTAATTTAGGAGCTGAGACTTTGGCGATTTTAATAGGTATTTTTTCAGGAAACTGTTTCTTTCACCAAAAAACTTGGGAAGTAGGGACAAAATGGGCTGAAAAGCGGCTTCTAGAAATATCTATTGTGTTATTAGGAATGAGCGCTACGTTTCAAACTATTACTAAAATTGGTATTGCTGGTGTCTTATTTATTTTAAGTCAAATGACTCTAACCATTATTTTTGTCTATATGTTAGGTCGGCTTCTATCTTTTAATCAAAATATGTCACTTTTAATGGCTGGAGGAAATGCAGTTTGTGGCTCTTCTGCAATTGGTGCTATTGCACCAGAAATTGGGGCTAAGGATGAAGAAAAGGGACAGATTATCACTTTAGTTAACCTACTTGGAACCATTATGATGTTAACACTTCCTATCATATCAACTATTCTTTATCCAGAAAATACCATGAAACAAAGTGCTTTGATTGGTGGGACTTTACAATCAGTAGGACAAGTCATTGCAAGTGCTAGTATGGTAAGTAGCCAAACTTTAGAAATGGCAACGTTATTCAAAATATTAAGAATTATCTGTCTTGTATTTGTCGTTTATTTTTTTAGGCGTTTCACGCAAAAAACAGACAGCCATCAGCAAAGACAAATAGAAAAAACATTAAAGTCACCATTTCCTTGGTATATCATAGGTTTTATCATCCTATGCACTTTAAATAGCCTATTACCTATACCTAGTATAATTAAGGAAAGTAGCCATTTTATTAGTAGTTGGTGTGAGGTAACAGCTCTTGCTGCTATTGGTTTGAGAATTAACGCAAAACAATTTCTAAAAGAAGGACACAGGTTCATTATATATGCTTTAGCCGTTGGTGTTATTCAAATTATTCTAGCGATCATTTTAATATTTATATTTAACCCATAAAAATAGCGACCTCCAAAAATTAGCTGTTTAATCTAACTTTTGGAGGTCGCTTCAAATGGTTATACGAGACTTTTTTAAATAATAGTCGCACCTAATGTGTTTTTAAAATGTCTTAATGCCCATTCATGACCTTGAGCATCAAAACTTTGTACAGCCTGTTCATGAATAACAATCTTGTAACCTAAATTATAAGCATCAATAGCCGTATGTAAGACACAAATGTCTGTACAAACACCCGTCAAATGAACTGTCTGAATATGTCGCTCACGCAAGCGAATATCTAAATCCGTGCCACTAAAAGCAGAATAATGGCGCTTATTAATCCAGTAAACATTTCCTAGACTTGAATAATCATCATATAACGTTTTTAAACTTTGATATAACTCTCTACCTGATGTCCCTATAATATTATGAGGTGGAAATAAATTAGTTTCTGGATGAAGCGTATCCGTTGTGTCATGACCATCGATAGCAAACACAACATAATCACCATTTTCAATAAATTTTTTAGTTACAGCAACTAAATATTTCTCAATCTGTTGCCCGCACTCACCTGTTGTTAAACGCCCATCATCTGCCACAAAATCATATGTGTAATCAATTGATATTAAAGCTTCCATATCTTACCTCTCTTTTAAGTGTGATAGTAATTCTAATACCATGGCTCCTGATTGTTTACCAGCTTCAATAATAAATTCATCAAAATTAACACTAGCATTCTCATCACCTACATCACTCATAGCACGAATGACAACAAACGGTACATTAAATTGCGCTGCAACTTGAGCAATAGCTGCTCCTTCCATTTCATTGGCTAAACAATCTGGAAAATGTGTTTTAATATGATCTTGTTGTTCTTGACTATGAATAAAAGTGTCACCTGTTACAATTAAGCCAGTATGTGTTGCTAAATCTACTTGTTCTGAAGCTAACTTTGCAGCTTCTATTAATTTAGTATCTGCCTCATAATAAAGAGGCATTTGTGGCATTTGTCCATAGTTATAACCAAAAGCTGTCACATCAGCATCAAAATAGGCCAGCTTTTCCGAGATAACCAACTCACCAATTTTTAACCCACTACCAATACCACCAGCACTACCAGTATTAATCACAGCATCCACATGATAATGACTAATCAATAAGGTTGTTGTCATTCCAGCTAACACTTTACCAATTCCTGATTGTGTCAATACCACATCATGTTCATTAATTTTACCAGAGTAAAAGCAAACCCCTGCTTCCTTCCATTCTTTCATGTCTTCCAAATGCTCTTTTAGCAATGTTACTTCTTGCTCCATAGCACCTATGATTCCTATTTTCATTTGCTACCTCCTACCATTTAGCTATCGCATATAGCGTAATACCTAACAACACAACGACAATAACAATAGCAGTATTTAACCATGTATTCGTTTTTTTTGTTTGATTATGCTCTCTCACACGACTTCTTGTTAAAATTTGTTGTGTTTGTGTTTTTTTTAGTGATTCTTTTCCTTCTTTTTTTTGCTTCATCCTTTAACTCCTTATAGCTGTTGTGATTCCCAATATAATAATGCATACATTGTTTTAGCATCACAAATAGTGCCTTTTTTAATTTCTTCTTTAGCTTGTGTTAAGGTTAATTCTATAATATCTAAAAACTCATCTTCATCTCTAGGTAATGGATTGTCCACTTTTTCTAAATCAAAAGCTTGGTACAACGTCAGCTCCTCATTACAAAATCCAGGTGACGTGATAAATGATGTCACTTTTTCAAGTTTTTTACATCTGTAATGAGTCTCTTCTTCCAATTCTCGTTTGGCAGTTTTCGCTAAATCAAGTTCATCTTTTTCAATTTTTCCAGCAGGTATTTCTAATATACTTTTTTCAAGCGCTTTTCGAAACTGTCTAACCAATACAATTTTATCTTCAGAAGTAATAGCTAAAATCCCAACGGCTCCTTGATGAAAAACAAGTTCTCTCTTAGATATTTCTTGATTAGGTAAAGAAACATCATCCACATACACATCTATGACATGTCCCTTAAAAATAGTCTCTCTATGAATTGTTTTCTCATTGAATTTATCTACCATGTAAAACACTCCCTTATCTAAGCTACACGCTATTATCATACCGTTAAAGACACATCATTTCAATAGTTCGTCTTAAATCACTCTCCTTTAAAACTTGAAACGGATAATAAAATCAACCTCCAGACTGATAGGGAATTAAAATGTTTTATGATAAACTATTGTTATAAAACAAACAATTAAATTAGGAGTGAGACGTATGAAACAAAAAAAATATATCTATACTAATATCCTTGTGCTTATCTTCATCGCCCTATCTTTGTTCCTAGTTGGTCGTGGGCATATGATTGATATCTTTTACCTACTCATACTAGCTGTATTAGGTATCTTGGGCTATAAATTTTATCACAAAACAACAAGGGTTAAGGATGTCCCAATTGATGTACCACGTTTGAGTAGAGAAAAAGAAAGTCATTACATTAAAGAAGGAATGACTCAAGATGAGATTATCTTCTTTAGACAAACAATGGCAGAAACAAAAAAACAAATTGAGCAATTATCTCATAATATGGAAAGTGTAGCAAAACTTAAAGCTATTAATTTAAGATATGATACTCTGAAAGCTTCAAAAGGATTGTTTAAAGAATTAGTGAGAGATCCCAAAAAGCTACACTTAGCTGATCACTTTCTTTATCACCATTTACCAAATATAGTTGAATTAACTAATAAGTACATCGAGATCAATAACCATGACATTAAGACAAAAAACACTTATACTGTACTAAATGATAGTGCTGTTGCCATTGAGGAAGCTTCTATACTGATTAGTCAAGATTATGTAAATTTTGTTTCTGATGACATTGATGATATTGAAGTGGAAATTTCAATTGCTAAGCAAAATGTGAACCGAGATAAGCGATATACTGATGACGATGACCTATTTGAGGAGGATTTCTAATGAAGAATGATGAATTAAAAAATATGACCCCTGTTAGTGACACACTTGATGATTTATTAAGTAACCCTTTTGAAAATCCAGTAAAACAAGAAGTGGTTGTGGAAAAGACATCAACTAATGCTGCTGAATCAATTAGAGTATTAGATAAATTACCAGAAGATAGAAAAAAACAAGCCATTGAGCTGGCCAGTCAAATTGATGTTTCTGATAGCCAATCTGTTATGAGTTATGGTGTGGCTGCTCAACAAAAATTAGGTGAGTTTTCTCACTCTATGTTAAACCATGTTCAAAACCAAGATATTGGTCCTATGGGAGACTCTTTAAATGAATTGATGTATCGTTTAAATGAAGCTAGCCCTAGTGAACTAGAAGCTCAAGATAGCAATATATTCAAGAAAATGTTTGGTAAAGTGAAACAATCAGTTTATGAAGTCACTGCTAAATATCAAAAAATTGGTGCTCAAATTGATAAAATTGCTATTAAGCTAGATAGAGAAAAAGATGGCTTGCTAAATGATAATCAGATGCTTGAGCAGCTATATCACAAAAATAAAGATTATTTTGATGCCTTAAATATTTACATCGCTGCTGGTGAGGTGAAGCTAGAAGAATTACAACTAGAAACAATTCCTCAAGCGATGAAACATGCTGAAGAAACAGGAGATCAAATGGATGCCCAAATTGTAAGTGATTTAAACCAATTCGTTGACCGCCTAGAAAAAAGAACTTACGACTTAAATTTAGCTCGTCAAATTACAATCCAGCAAGCACCACAAATTCGGTTGATTCAAAATACAAACCAAGCTCTGGCTGAAAAAATCCAAGCTTCAATCAACACTGCCATTCCTTTATGGAAAAACCAAGTAGCCATTGCCCTTACTCTCTTGCGTCAAAAAGATGCTGTCACAGCTCAAAGGCAAGTATCAGCAACAACAAATGATTTACTAGCTAAAAATTCGGAAATGTTGAAAATATCAGCTATTGAAACAGCTGAGGAGAATGAGCGTGGCATCGTTGATATTGAAACCTTACAAAAAACTCAAAATGATTTAATTGAAACAATTCAAGAAACATTACGTATTCAAAAAGAAGGAAAAGAAAAACGTAAAAATGCTGAGATTGAATTATCAATTATGGAAGATGATCTAAAAAATAAATTACTTGAGATGTCTGATAGCCAATATAATGGATAAGGATACTGACTTCTTCCACTAAGATAATAAACCATAGCATTAAAAGAAGGAGGTGACCTGGCTAGGTCACCTCCTTTAGTTATTTAATTGGGGCTATAATAAATCGTGTTGATGGATAGTTTCTATTAATACGATTTATTATAGACCCATTTTTTCAGGAACATCAATACCGGCAAGTTTGGCAATTTCAACAGCTGGTTTTCCAACAATTGCTGCATTAACTGCTGTTTTTGATTCATTCATTACCACTGCTTCAAGTTTTGATAATTCTTCTAGTTTTACAAAATAAACGCGATGTTTTTGGAATTCTTTTTTAACGTCATCATAGATATCTGAGTCAACAATCACACCTTGTTCAGTGGCGCAAATCATCCCGTTATCAAATGATTTTGACATCACTAAATCTTGTATAGAACGCTTAATGTTAGCTGTTTTTTCTAAATAAGCTGGTGTATTACCAGGACCTACGCCAAGAGCTGGTTTACCTGTTGAGTAAGCTGCTTTTACTCTGCCTGATCCACCTGTAGCTAAAACTAATGCCACTCCTGTATGATTCATTAACATGTTAGTCGCTTCAATAGATGGGTGTTCTACCCACTGAATACAATTTTCTGGAGCTCCTGCTTTAACTGCTGCATAACGAACCACTCGCGCCGCTTCACGAGATGATTTTTGAGCTGATGGGTGGAAAGCAAAAATAATTGGATTACGAGTTTTCATTGCGATTTTATCGCCATTGATCATGAGGAAAATTTTCAAAACATCAAGAAATCAATGCAATTAGGTGCTGTGGATTACCTCGTTTTCCCCTTTGATGAACAAGAAATTCTTGAGAGCATCCATAGAACAATTATCTCTTTAAACCAAGTATCTTTATTAAAAACAAAAACGAAAGACCGTGTTTCTTCTAATAACGATATGGTTTATTCCATGATTGACTATATTCACTCACATTTTTCAGAACAAATAACACTTGGATAGCGTAAAATATTTTGTGTAAATAGAAATTTAGGGTAGAAAAAAAGAAAGTCCATTCTGTAAAATTAAAGTTACGACACAGAAATTTTATAGGAGGACTTTCTCATGAATAATTTTACTACAGAAATTATGGAAACACTAATCAATAAAGGTGATTTGGATGATTTGTTTCGCCATCATCTAGAGTTAGCTATTAATTCATTATTAAAAGCTGAACTGACAGCATTTCTTGACTATGAAAAATATGATAGATCTGGATTTAATTCAGGTAATTCCCGAAATGGAAATTATTCACGTTCATTTAAAACAGAATATGGAGAACTAAATTTAGTAATCCCTAGAGATAGGAATGGTGAGTTTTCTCAACAAACATTACCTGCTTATAAAAGAACCAATGACTCTTTAGAAACGACTATTATTCAGCTATTTCAAAAAGGAATAACGATGTCTGAAATCTCTGATTTAATTGAAAAGATGTATGGTCATTATTACACGCCACAAACTATTTCAAACATAAGTAAAATTGTATCTGAAGATGTTTTAGCTTTTAAAGAAAGAACTTTAGAGGCTAAATACTCAGTTGTTTTTATGGATGCTACTCATATTCCAGTAAAAAGGAAAACCGTAGCAAAAGAAGCTATTTACATAGTAATTGGTATCCGGTTAGATGGAACCAAAGAAGTTCTAGGATTTACTATTGCTCCAACTGAATCTGCCTACATTTGGAAAGAGATACTTCAAGACCTAAAAGACCGTGGTTTAGAAGAGGTTTTATTAGTTGTAACTGATGGTTTAAGTGGTATTCACGATAGCATCCATAGTGTCTATCCAAATGCTCAATTTCAACAATGTTGTGTCCATATCTCTAGAAATATTGCTCATAAGGTTCGTGTTAGTGATCGACAAGAAGTCTGTAATGATTTCAAATTGGTTTATCAAGCAGCTTCAAAAGAAGAAGCTATGAATCAAATAAGTTTTATGATAGATAAATGGAAAAAGCAGTATCCACGAGTAGTTAAATTACTCTTGAATCCTGCTATATTAACTTTCTATAACTTCCCACCATCAATCAGAAGAACTATCTACTCAACTAACTTGATTGAGGGATTTAATAAACAGTTAAAAAAATATACAAAGAGAAAAGAACAATTTCCTAATGAAGAATCTCTGGAGAGATTCCTTGTTTCTCAGTTCAATGAATATAACCAAAAATTTTTAGGCAGAGTACATAAAGGATTTAAGGAAATACAAGATACATTAGAATCAATGTTTTAACTTAAAAAAATGGAATGGATTTTCCATTTACACATAATTCTTGACGCAACCAACACTTGATGATTTAGCTAATTATATGCATCTAAATAAACATTATATATCCACTCTTTTTAAAAAAGAAACGGGTATGACTTATAATCAATACTTGACTTCATATAGAGTAGAGCAAGCTAAGTTATTATTAAGACAAACAGATGACTTACTAGAAGACATTAGTCATCAAGTAGGTTACGTAGATCCTGCCTATTTTAGTCGAACCTTTAAAAAAAATACTGATATGACACCTATTATTTATAGAAAAACATTTAAAGGTAACTTATCACCTATATAAAAAAACAGAGACTAACCTTTTTGGTCACTCTCTGTTTTTTCCCATAAAGGTAAGCTTAGTACTTCGTAGTCTATTGTTTCCAAATTAGTTAAAGTAATTCCTAAAAGTCTAATACTTACATCTTGATGATCAACCTCCATGTCATCCCAAAGTTTTTTAGCATAAAAGAAAATCAATTCTTGATCTTCGATGTATTCAGAAATAGTTATTCTTCTGGTTTTTGTATCAAAATCATCATTTCTTACTTTTAGGACCACTGTTTGGCCTTTAAGTTGTTCTTTTTTTAAAGACCTACTCACATCTTCTGAGAGTTCTCTTAATTCTTTAATAACATCTTCTTCTGAGAGCAGTTTATAACGAAAAGTGTTTTCTCTACCAACTGACTTTCTATCTCTTTCTGGCATTACTGGAGCATTATGAATACCACGAACTTTACGATATAAAGAATATCCCATCTTACCAAATTCTTTAATGAGGGTCATCTCCTCTATATTTTTTAAATCTCGTCCTGTATAAATACCTAATTCATGCATTCTGGGCACCGTTTTTTTCCCTACACCATAAAAATCCTCAATCGGTAACTCAGCTAAAAAAACTTCGGCTTCTCCTGGCAAAATAACAGTTAACCCTTTTGGCTTTTCAAAGTCTGAAGCAAGTTTTGCTAAAAATTTATTGTAACTAACACCAGCTGAGCAAGTTAATTGAATCTCTTGCCAAATATCTCGTTGAATCATTCTAGCAATTTTAATCGCACTTTTAATTTCTAACTTATTTTCTGTGACATCCAAATAAGCCTCATCTAAAGACAAAGGCTCTATACAATCTGTATAACGATGAAAAATACGCTGAATCTCTTTAGAAACTTCAGCATAATATGACCTATTACCAGAAACAAAATTTGCTTTTGGGCAAAGTTCATAAGCTTTCTGGGCACTCATTGCAGAATGAATACCATACTTTCTAGCCTCATAGTTTGCAGTCGTAACAACCCCTCTTCCCCCAGTATCTTTAGGATGTTTGGCAATAACTAAGGGATGGTGTTTTAGCTCTGGATGATCCCGCTCTTCAATAGAAGCGTAAAAAGCATCCATGTCAATATGAATAATCTTTCTTGATAAATCATTGTTTAATGGAAACCTTAAATCATTCCCCAATTTTTTCACCTCTAACTAGAACATGCGTTGCCCTTATTATAAAATAAATAGCAAAAAAAAACCACTAAAGCCGTCGCTCTAGTGGAAATGAAGGTTGTTCTATTCATCTTTATATGCAGTTGATGTTAGAACCCAATTTGGGATAATTGGTATATAATCATTTTATTACCCATGGATTAAATCTAAGTGATTCTATTGTTTTAATCTAGTAAAAAAAGAATGATAAACATCTCATTCTTTTTTTACGGATGTTATTAGTCAGCTAAATATTTATCTTTAGCCAAATCTTTATAAAAGGCTGCTTTTGTTGTATTGATATATGGATCAATCCATAACAAACCAATACCTAGTGTTAGGATCCCAACAATATACCATCCTAGAAACGAAATATCTAACCAAAACAAACGTTTTTTGTGTCCATTCATTAATTCACGACTTTCAGTAATAAAGTTTGTTGCTCCCATACTACTTGTGTCCTCTGATTCAGATAAATCTTTATAAATAAAGTTTGCCTGTGAGTAGGCATAGTACTTAACAATACCTGGAATAATGAAAAGTAATGTCCATAGGTATTGAAAAATATAGCTTAATAGATTAATTAAAAAAATTGGACCAAAATCACGACCATTGAATAATCTAAAGGCCTCTTTAAATGACATGCTTTGCTCTTTACCTTTTCTAAGAACATCTAAAAAGGTAAATGAAATACCAATTGTTAAAAATGTTACGAAAAAGTTCCAGATTGGTGTCCAAAGAGATGATGATACAGAAGAATTTTGTGCTGACATGCTTGCTGATATAGATTCTACATCACTACTACTAAATGAGCTTAAGTTTGAAATAATAAAAACAGCACCCATGATTGCAATTGACGCAACAAAAATCGTTATTACTTTTAAAATCGTTGGTACAATATTTAAAATAACAGCATCTTTCCATCTTCCTCGCAAAGCATCTTTTGCTTCGGCTTTTAATTGCTTACTTGATTTATACATAATTTCCACTCCCTTTCTTTCATTTTACCATGTTTTTTCATATTTTAAAATGAGATGATATCACCAGTTTTAAGTAGGACTAACATAGTTTTAGTCACACTCTCCCCTAAAACCTCTTCCAAAGCAAGCTGGTATAGTCTTATTTGACCTTGGTAACGCTTTTTAATCGTTTCAATACTAACTTTTTTATTTTCATTTGATACATGATCTGTTTTAAAATCATATAAAATAACATCCTTACCATGATGAATATACCCATCAATAATCCCGTGAATCAATACTGTATCGACTTCTTTTGTTTGGTAGCCATCATATAAGTCTTTGGCAGGCAATAACATAGAAAATGGTTGTTCTCTTGTTACATACTCATGTTCTTTAAGCAAAATTTGACCAAGTTCAGAGTCAAAAAATCGCAATATCATACTGATATCAATCTTTTTAGTAACTGCTTGACTCAACACTTGATTACTTACTAACTCTTGAATAAGGTTTTCAATACTCTCTTTTGAAGGTCTAGTATTTAAAGGAATCAATTGCATCACTAGATGCACTGCAGATCCAACTTCAGCTGCTGATACACTGACTTCCTGAGTTAAAAACTTAGGTTTAGCTAACTCACCAGTCACTTGTCGATATGCTTTTTCTTTTTTACGATTCATTAGTTCTAAGGTTGGTAATTCTTGATTATCAGGATCTTCAAATAAGCGTTTCACCTCAGAAACTGATTGGTAACTTGTTGTTTTAGTTGCATCTATTTCACCATAAGTAAAATCAAGTCGATCTACAACTTGTTTTAGTAAGGTAGGATTTGGTTTATCTTTAGCCTTAGTCTCTGACGTCTTTTTATCAGCTGTCGAATTTGTGTTAACCAAATCACTGTCTTCATAAAAAGTGAGCTTAAACTGAGCTGGAGTACTACTAAGACCTCTTAAAGTATCCACTTGAATACTAGGGAATTGTTGATGCAGTAGCGGGTGACGAATTAATGTCATACCAATCCAGTCCATCAAACTTTTTTGGCGTAAACGATTAGTAGAACTTAAAACCATCTCTTCCTCGTTAACAGTTTTAGACCATCTATTTAGTAAATCTGTTTGATTTTTACATGATCCTACTAAAAATAGTTTTTCCTCAGCACGGGTTAGGGCAACATATAGTTTACGCATTTCTTCTGCTAATATTTTTTTACGTTTTTCTTGCCTAATAACATTGTAGACAAAAGTATCATATTTCACTCGTGTCTTCACATCTAAATACTTCATTCCCATGCCTAGTTTTTCATCAAAAATATAAGGACGCTGATTAATATCCATTAGATTAAATTGTTTACTCATATCTAAAACAAATACAACAGGAAATTCTAATCCTTTACTAGCATGGATTGTCATAACCCGAATAGCATCTTCACCTTCACTCATTTGACTTGCTTCAGCCAAATCTTTATTTTTTTCTTGCATCTTTTCAATAAACCTAATAAATTGATATAGCCCTTTAAAATTCATCTCCTCATAAGCTGCTGCCCGGTGATAAAGGGCATGGAGGTTTGCTTGTCTTTGTTCTCCAGAAGGTAAACCACCCACATAGTCTAATAAATCTGTTTCATTATAAATAGACCAAATCAACTCAGCTAAAGGTTTTCTTCTTGCCATTTCTCGCCAATTTAAAAATTGCTCGTGAAATGCCTTTATTTTTTGATAACTTAACGTGTTTCTATGCTCTGTTTCTAAGTATTCTTCTAGAGCATCATAAAAACTAACAGGGCTATGCTTTTTAATATAAACCAAATCATTTTCCTTAATGCCAACAATGGGTGAGCGTAATACACTTGCTAGTGGAATATCTTGATAAGGGTTATCAATCAACTGAAGCAATGAAATCATCATTCTAATTTCCGTTGTTTGAAAATAATTCTGAGTATCATTTACTAAAATAGGGATGTCATACATACCTAAAATATCCATGATTTCTAAATTATTCTTTTTTGTTGGGGTTAATAATACAATATCACTATAAGAAATTGGTCTACTTTCCCCTTTTTTCTTATCAAAGAGGGGAAACTTACTAGTTATTAACTCTTTGATTTTTGATGCTACAAGATGAAGTTCCCCTTCTGTTGAGGTGTCTAGATGAAATGATAAGTTATCTAGAGCAGATTCTTCTTCCAATTGTGACTCATAAATTAAAATTTCCGTATGGTGTTCTTGACTTGTAGGGTAACTTTTATTACCAACAACAAGACCAGCTTTATCATCATAATCAATCTGTCCAAGTTCAGCATTCATCAATTGTTTAAACACTAAATTCGTAAAATCTAAAACGCTACTTCTTGATCTAAAGTTTTCTGCTAAAATAATTCTTGAGCCTATACTGTCTTTTGTATACTCATCACAAAAAGTATCATACTTTTCAATAAACAACGTTGGGTCAGCTAATCTAAACGCATAAATCGACTGCTTAACATCTCCTACCATAAATAGGTTACCTTCTCCAATATTATCTACACGTAGCCAAAATAAAATAGCTTCTTGTAATCTATTTATATCTTGGTACTCATCAACCATAATCTCTTTAAATTGACGTCTGAAATATAAAGATGCTTCAGAAGCACTGTAGCCATCTGGGGCTTCTTTTCTTAAAATTTGTAAGGTTAAATGCTCTAAATCATTGAAATCAAGAGTGTGCCGTTGAGCTTTTTCATCTGTATAAGCCTCTAAAAACAGCTTTGTTACTCGAACTAATTCTTCCACTAAAGGCTTAGCTACTTGTAATATGTTTAGCATGTCTTTTGGACTTTGTTTAAAATATGTTGTTTCTATTTTTTTCACTTGCTCCTTAACATCATCCCGCTCTTTTTTGATCACCTGATTATATAATTCTTTTGACACAGGAGATACTTCATCTGCACCTTCAAGTTTTGTTAATTGCCCAATTCTAGCAAATTTAGCAGTGTGCAATATCTCATAAAAGTCATCCAGCCGATTTTGCTCTAAGCTCTCTTGTAATTGATTAAGTAATTCTTGATCACTTTGTAATGTTTTTAGAGTTTTAACAAATTCAGTTTCACCTTCAATTAGCTTAGATAATCGATTAATTTGCTCTTTTGCTAGAGTTAGCTCTTCTAAAATGGTTGGTCTCATATAGTTTTCATACAACGGACTAGTTCGTAAGTCTTCTGACACATCATAATGACTCACAAGTTGATCTAACCATTTTTTAGGGTCTGGATTGGCCGAAGCAAACAAATGGATAGAAAAAATCATCTCCATTAACCCGTCATCATTACGGTCATTAGAAAAATTTTCAGTTAAAGCAAAAAAGTCTGATGACATGTCACCGTACAGCTCTTCTCTAAGGTTTGACCATACCTCTTCTTTCATAAGTAACATCTCAGTCTCATCTGTCATCATTCGAAAAACAGGGTCAATATGAATCAAATAATAATACTGTTGAATAACTTTTAAACAAAAAGCATGAAGTGTACTAATTGAAGCTGTCGGCAGTAGTGATAATTGTTTAGTTAAATGTTGACGCTCCTTCTCATCTGGTTCATCTGTTACAGCTTTTTGAATAGCCACTTGGATACGTTGTTTCATCTCTTTAGCTGCTGCTTCTGTATAAGTGACAATTAATAACTCATCGACATTCACACCACTTTTGATTTTCTCAATCACTCGCTGAACAAGGACTGTCGTCTTACCTGAACCTGCTGAGGCAGAAACTAAAACATTATCTCCATAATCATAAATTGCTTCCCACTGTTCTTGAGTAAAATGACTATTTTCAGGTCTAAGGGGTAATTTAGTTTGAATCGTCATGATTCTCACCTCCTGATTGAATTCTTTTTATCACATCATCTTTTTTCATATGATCGATTCGGTGATAATTATTTTCTTTTAACATCACATCAAATTGACAAATGCTCTTATAAGGACAAAAGCCACAAGCTATCCTTGTTTTATCTTTATAAGATGGGTTTAACTGATTACTTCCTTGATAAATATGATTACCTGCTTTTTCAAAAAGCTCTCTATTATGGTGAATTAGAGCATCTAGATCATCATCTGTTACAAATTTTGCTGATCTCATGGCTTCTTCTTTTTTAATTTGATTAAATGGATACACTAAAGATTTCTCTCCGGGGGATACCGTCTTATCCATTTTTTTAAGCAATTGACTATCTTCAACTAACAAACCATCTAAGCGATAGCTCTCTACTAAATCTTGCTCCAATTTATCCATATGAAATTTTTCATTACCTAAAATCACTGGATTTTTCACATGCATATAAAAAGCTCCTGCTGGTTTTGCTTCATCTCCAACTAGCTTCACAGCATTTCTTAGTGCCACATCTAAGTATGTAATCATTTGCATACTTAATCCAACATATGCATCTGTAAAATCAAAATTGTGAGCACTAGATTTATAATCGACGACACTAATATAGGGGACTCCGTCTAAAACCAATTCATCAACTCGGTCAATCTTACCTCTAACACTTAGTTTTTTATCATTTTTTAATGGGACTATTAAACTATCCAGACCCTTTTTTTGTAGAATTTCTCCAAATAATACTTCTGTTTGAATAGTATTCATACCACTTCTAAGTGCTTGTTCTTTCAACGCCCAACAAACACGTCTAATCGTTTGCTCCAATTGATATTTAATATAATTCATTCTATTCGTTGTTTTTAAAATATCAAACTGAGGTTTACCTAGAACATCGTCTAACACACGTTGTGAGAGCACTGCTACTTCTTCAAAACTCATCTCTGATAGACTACACTTTGATTCAATTAATTTCTTAAAAAAGATATCTAAAGCTTCATGGTAAAACTCTCCAGTAGCTGCTGGAGACAGCTCAAAAATAGCTCTTTCTTTTAAGTCCAACCCATATGTTAAAAAATATTGGTACTCACATTTATTAAAACTCTCAATTTTAGAAACAGAGGCATAAATCGTATCACCATACAGCATGTCCACAGTTTCTTCATTTAACTTTTCTGGAATGTTTTTATGTGTCAGACTAGCTAATAAACGAGAGGTCTCTGTTGGCATTTTAGTTTCTAAACGTTTTTTTAATTGTTGCCAAATCCAAGGAATACCTACTTTTTCATCTTGAGTAGCTCGTAGTATTCTAACTAAGTCACTAAGCAATAATTTGTTAGTTGAAACATCTTGTAGTAACTCTTCTTGTTGCCCTAGATAAATCAAACTCTTTTCTTGTTTATCAACAATAAAATAGCGTAATAACTGACTTAAGTAAGGTGACATATTCAAGTCCTTCACTTGGTCAATTTGCTTAGGATAACTTAAATATATATGATTAGTAGCAGAAAGTAGTGCTTGATAAAAAATAAAAGGTTCATTTGCCATCTGCCTACCAAGATCAATCCCTAAATAATGATTACTAGGTAGATACTCACTAAAAAATGATCTTTCATCATTAGATAATAAACTTTTATTTTCTATTTTTTGTGGTAAAACATGATCTGTTGCACCAATTAAAAAAGTCGCTTTGTATTTTTTTGCCCGTACCATGTCTAGAGAAGACACACTGACCTGATCGAGGGATGTTGGTACTTTTCCATACGTCAACCCTTCAAGCCCACTAATAATCACTTCTGAAAACACATCAAAATCAAAAGCTTCCTCTCCCATTAGCTCCACATACTCATCTAATAAATTCATCAGAGACTGCCATGTTTGCTCGTGATTTTTAGCTTCTACTAAGTTACCTCGATCTAGCTCTTGTTGCTGCATATTTAACATTTGTCGATCAATACCTAAATTTAATAGAAAATTATAAAAAATTGTTATGCCTTCTAATCCAGTTTGACTAGCTTTCATTTGTTCAAAGAATGTCGGAAGATGCTGCTTTATTAGGCCTCTAATCTCATTTGTTGCTTCTTGTATCGCTTCTTGGGTATTTTCTGTTACTTCAAGACTACTAAATTGATACGTTACATAATTCCAATCCTGATTAGATATCCAGTCTTTTCCGGTATATCCTTGGGCCAGGACAACATTTTCTGTTAAATCAACTTGTTTTCTAAATAAGCGTGTTGCCTCTGTAAATGACGAAGATTCCGCATAAACTGTACTTGGAAAAAGTAATTCTGTTCTTAAAAAACGCATCACATCTTTTGATTGATAAAATCGTTGATTGATTTGAAATAAAGAAATAAGCCATTCAACTAAAGGGTGATACTTCATTTGTGTTTCCTCATTTAAATAAAAAGGAATATCACTATTATCAAACACCGCTGTCAATTGCCCTGCATACGGTTCAAAATCTCGGTATAATACAATGATATCTTGGTAGCGGTACCCTTTCTCACTAACTAAACGTCTAATTTCTGCTCCTACTGCTCTTAATTCTGTGTAAGTATCATCACAAGACCAAATAGATAGTGCTTGCGAAACATCTTGTTTAGCTTTTTTAGCAATAGATATTTCTTGAAGATCTTGCCAACCAAGCCCTATATCCTTCATTAACTCATTTGTTGTATCCGACACATACTTATCAAATAAAATAGGAATGTCTGACTCTCTTGTAAGTTGATAAAACTGATGATATAACCTGTGACCATTAAAAAACAGTTGATAGGCTTCTTGAGTGGTTTCACGAGATGCTTTATCCATTATTATATTCATCTTTACTTCACCAGAAACAAGAAGTAAGGTTTCAATCAATTCTTGCTCCACTGCTGTAAAATTTGAAAAACCTAAGAGGCTAATTTGAAGATAAGATAAGTCCTCTTGTTTTAAAAAATTAGCTAATTCCAGTAATAAATCTTCCTGACTAATTTGATGAGCCATCAATATATCCATATAAGTACTATAAATTGTATAGATATCAACTATTTTAAATAATTCTTTCGATGCATGATGTTCATTAAGTACTTCTGTCATCTCTTTTAAGTCATGAACTGTAATACAACCATCTTCAAATTCATCAAATAACTCTACTAGTTGGCTAATAAATCCAGGACGATCTATTTCTTTTTTAAATAAAGTTAGCTCATCTTGACAAGCTAGCAAACTTTTTTTGATCAGCATAAATTTACCAGAATCAGATAAACGTGTACTTTGATACATTTTGGTATGCTGCATAAAGTACCAAGCTAATCTCGAAAAGCTAAAAATCTGAAGTTTCATACTTGTCATATATTGTCGGTCTTTTTCGCGAGTTAAGCTCTCTAACTCTTTTAAAATATTGATCTCCATTTCAAACTTCACATGATTAGGTACTAAATAGAATACCTCATGACACTGTTTTTCATCTAACCAAGTCAGTGATGATTTTAATAAATCAGGTAAAGGATTTTGATCTGCTCGGTTCATAATAAACTGAAGACTCATAGTAACACCTCTCTTTTTTTATTCTATTTAAGTTTACCATATCTCATGGCATACTCATGACAAGTTATCAATAAATAAAATAAAATTTTTATTCAATTTTCATTCAATTTGTGGTATATTTCTCCTTATAACCAAAGGAGGGGATTATTATCAAACAAGAAAAAGAATATGGTTTATGGACAGCAACAGCCATGATCGTCGGTATTTGTGTCGGTTCTGGTATATTTTTCAAGGTCGGTAGCATTTTAGCATTTACAGGTGGTAACGTCTTGCTAGGAGTACTTGTCTTTTTTATTGGAGCATTATGTATTATTTTTGGTAGTTTATCTCTAACTAACTTAGCCAGTCGCACGACTAAAAATGGTGGTATGGTAGCTTATTTTGAAGATTTTTATTCTAACTCAATGGCAAGTGCCTTTGGATGGTATCAAACATTTTTATACTACCCTACTATTGCTGTTGTTGTATCTTGGGCCGCTGGTATTTACACTACCCTACTATTAAATTTACCACAAACAATAGATATACAAATGGGTATTGGATTTTTATACATGCTATTATTTTACTCAATTAATATTTACTCAAAAGATTTTGCTGGTAAATTTCAAATTATCTCAACTATCACAAAACTTATTCCTTTAATTGGAATCGGGCTACTTGCTTTATTTTGGACAAAAGAACCACCTGCTATTCCTAGTGGTGTTGAAGCCGTTCCAGTATCAAATGTCGGTTGGGGTTGGGTCGCAGCTCTTGCTCCGATGGCTTTTTCATATGATGGTTGGCCAATTGCCTTATCAATTTCAAATGAAGTTAAAGGTGGACACGAAACAATGAAAAAAGCTCTGTTCTTTGGACCAATTATTGTTTTAGCTGTTTACTTATGTTACTTCCTTGGACTAACAGCTATTCTTGGACCTGAATATATTTTATCAACAGGTGAAGAGGCCGTTATGGCAGTTGGTAACATGATATTAGGAAGTTACGGGGAAATTATTATCTTAATGTTTATTTTAATTGCCTTATTTGGTGTTATAAACGGGGTAACTCTAGGTCATATCAGAATGCCCTATGCTCTTGCAACAAAAGATATGATGCCTGAAAGCCAAAAAATCATCCAAAGCTATGAAGGGACTAAAAAAGCTCATACATCTGCTTTAATCGCCTTTTTAGTTAGTATTGGTTGGTTTGTTATTCACTATACAACCCAACGCTTTAACTTAATCGGTGCAGGGGACGTGAGTGAGATTGCAATTGTCTTTGGCTACTTATGGTATATCGCTTTATATGTCAAAGTATTCCAAATGTTTATGAAAAAACAAATTACGGATGTTTTCACAGGCTTCATTTCACCTATTTTAGCTATTCTTGGTGGGTTGATTATCTTATTTGGTGGCTTCCATGAAAGCCCGTATTCAACAGCTTTCTTTTTCTTGATTTGTTCTCTATTTTGTATCTCAGGTTTCATGTGTTACAAGTATAATAAAAAACACAATCTTGAAGTGAACCATGTTGACTAACCTACATGTCAATGTGTTACTTAAAAAAACGATGAAATTTCATCGTTTTTTTATTATGTTCTTTAAATCGTTTCCATAAAATGTTATGATATACCATATAAAAGATACTTATAAAATGATATACCAAAGGAGCTATTTTATGTTATCACAAATCGATACAAGACACGGTACAGCTAATCAACATAGTTATTCAAATGGAAATACACTGCCTTATACTGGTGTTCCTTTTGCTATGAATTATTTTGCAGTTCAATCAACAGATCAAAAAGGTAGCTGGTGGTTCCATCCTGAAGACCGTACTTTCCAAGGCTTTCGTTTAACTCACCAACCAAGTCCGTGGATGGGAGATTTTTCTCATATGCTTATTTCTCCAGTATCGGGAGAATTACGATCAACAGAACTTTTCTTCAACCAGGGATCATATCGTCCTGAAGCAGCGATTTTTTCACCCCATTATCTAGAAGTTTATTCAGAAAGACATCGTATTTTAAGTCAGTTAACTGGCTTCACTTATGGTAGTCACATGAATTTTACTTATAAACGTGCTGGTGAAGCTAATGGGCTGTTAATCACCTCTCCTGGCCCAACCTCATTTACTAAAGAAGGAAATACATTAAAAGGTTATATTACTAACTTTTCTGGCTCTGAGGATAAAGAATTAAAAATGTATGTTTCAATGACTTTTTCTGAGGATATTACAAATTGGAAAACAACCATAGACGAAAAAATTGAGGAGATTAAAGGAAATACTTATACAGCTGACAATGCTTCTTTCTATATCGGCTTTGAGACAAAAGATGTATCTCAAACAATCGATGTCATTTTAGCCACTTCATTTATCTCTGTTGAACAAGCTGATTTAAACCTATCTCGTGAATTAAATAAAACATTTGCTGAGCATAAAGAGGAAGCTTGTGACAAATGGCTATCTTACTTAAATAGAATTGAAGTCCAAGATCGTGACCAAGATAAGGTTAAATTATTTTATCAAATGATGTATCGCAGCTTTTTATTTCCACAAACTTGGCATGAATACAATGATAAAGATGAGGCAGTTCATTATGATACATTGAGTAAATCAGTAAAACCTGGTTATTACTATACAAATAATGGCTTCTGGGATACCTGTCGTTCAGTTTATCCACTATATTCACTCATTGCTATTGAAGAGTATGAAAAAATGCTACAAGGTTTTTATAATGCTTATAAAAATAGTGGCTACTTGCCAAAATGGTTATCTCCTGATGAGCGTGGCTTAATGCCTGGTACTTTAATTGATGCTGTTATTGCTGATGCTGCCGTTAAAGGAATTGCAACTGATATGATGCCTGACTTTTTAGAAGCTATGCTAAAAAGTGCGACAACAAGTAGTGGCAAAGATAATTATGGTCGTCAAGGAACGATAGACTACTTAAAATATGGTTATGTTCCAACTGATTATCATGAAAGTGTCAATCATACTCAAGATTATGCTTATAGTGATTTTTGTATTGCTCGTGTGGCTGATGTTCTTAATAAAGTAGATATCAAAGATAAGTATGAAAAACAATCTCTAAATTACCGTAATTTAGTTGATAAAGAGTATGGTGTATTACGTGCTAAAGATAGTCAAGGTAATCCTCGTACACCATTTAATCCTTATGCTTGGGGCCGTGACTATGCCGAGGGAAGTGCCTTCCAAAATAGTTTTGCAGCCTTCCATGACTATCAAGGATTGATTAATGAACATGGTGGTGTAGAGCGTTTTACAGAGATTATCACAGAATTATCTAATTCTTACCCAATCTTTGATGTGGATGGTTATGGGTTTGAAATTCATGAAATGAGTGAAATGGCAGCCATCGACTTTGGACAAATCGCTATTTCAAACCAACCAAGTTTCCATTTGCCTTACTTATTTAATTATGTTGGACAATTAAGTACTACCCAAATGATTTTAAAAGAGTTAATGACACGTGCCTTTAAACTTGGCTATGATGGTTATCCAGGAGATGAGGATAACGGTAGTATGAGTGCTTGGTATATTTTAAACAGTCTAGGTTTCTATCCTGTGACTCCAGGAAGTGGAGAGTATGCGATTGGTATTTCTTTATTTGATAAAGCAACAATTCATTTATCAAATGGAAAAACTCTAATTGTTGAGACAGAAAATAATGTAGCGCAGTACCACTATACAAAAGAGATTACTCTAAATGGTAGTAAACACGAATCGTTATTCTTCACTTATGATGAGTTGATGAATGGTGGCGAGATTATCTATGATTTAGCACTCGTTCCACCTACAACAACGTATACTAGTGAGCAACTGCCTTATTCATTAACCAAATAAATGATAAAAAAACGACTCAGAAAAATGATTAATGACTTTTTCTGAGTCGTTTATTGAGAGTGTAATATAAACCGTGTAAGTAACCTACCATCCTAGGTAGTGGGTTGCTTCGCGGTTTTTCTTTTTTTACAATAGATTAAAGGAGTGGTAAGTCATGACAAAAAAGAAAAAAGATCAAAAATCAGCGAAGTTAGCTCAATCAATTATTGATGCCTATCAACCAGAATCGGTTGAAGACATGCAAGAAGCCCTAAAAGATGTTTTTGGACCGATGTTTGAAGCAATGCTTCGTGGAGAATTAGATAATCATTTAGGTTATGAGAATCAGTCAAGACAAGAAAAAGAAACTCAAAACAGACGGAATGGATATGGAAATAAAAAATTAAAAACAAGTTTTGGTGAATTAGACATTCAGGTTCCTAGAGATAGAGACGCTTCTTTTGAGCCAGAAATTATTCCTAAAAGAAGCAGAGACGTTTCAAGTATTGAAGGAAAAGTTCTTTCTATGTATGCCAAAGGCATGAGTCAACGAGATATTGCCTCGACAATTGAAGATATTTATGGTTTTACTATTTCTCATGATATGGTGTCGGATATCACAGATCAAATATTACCAGAACTTGAGGAATGGCAAATCAGACCTCTGGCCAAATGCTATGCCTTCTTGTTTGTCGATTGTATGTATGTCACTCTAAGAGAAAATTATGAAGTGAAAGAATGTGCGGTGTATACAATTCTTGGTTATGATTTAAAAGGAAATAAAGAAATTCTAGGTCTTTGGCTAAATCAAACAGAATCGAAAAATAGATGGATGCAGATTTTTGATGAGATTAAAGAGCGTGGCGTTGAAGATATTTTGTTTATTTCAATGGATGGTGTATCAGGGCTTGAAAATGGAGCCAAAGCTATTTTCCCAGGTGTTGTCGTTCAACGTTGTCTGGTCCATTTAGTTAGAAATGCCCTTCGTTATGTGCCAAGTAAAAGTTATAAAGAGGTTTGTAAGGATATGAAGTCTTTTTACAGTGCCTCCTCCTTAAAAGCGGCTCAAACAGCTTTTGATACCTTTCAAACAAAGTGGGCAGTCTATCCTGGAGCTATTGATGTTTGGAAAAGAAATTTCCACCATGTCGAACAATTATTTGATTACGGCTCAGCTATTCGAAAAATAATGTACACGACAAATGCTGTAGAAAGTGTTCACTCTAGTTTCCGCAAGGTAACTAAAAAAGGAGCTTTCCCTAATGAGAATGCCCTTCTTAAGCTATTATATCTTCGAGTGAAAGAACTTCAAAGTAAATGGGAAGGTGGGCATGTTCATAATTGGGCTATGGTGCTTAACCAATTAACGGTCAACGACTCTTTTTCAAAACGTGTCGAAAAATATAATCGTTACTAATCAAAATAAGTGAGACATATAAAATTTGACAACGAGTCTCTCGTCCTGCGATTTTTTATCGGGACAAGAGGTTTATTAAAAATACCCTCTTATTCCTAGAGATTATCACAGGACGACTCATTGTCAAATTGAGTTTCTATTTTTATTTTTAAGGAATTTACACACTTAACTTGACAAACCCCGTTTATTTAATTGCCTATTTCAATTTCATTTAAAAAATGGGTATTATAATACGTTAAAGGAATATTAGATCCTACTCGGTAAGTCATCTCTTCTAAACTAGCTACAATCATTTTTGTCCTACTATCTTCTTCATTGATTAGAGTATTCCATAACTCACACTCTAATTTTATCCTCTCAATCCAAGGACTTATTTCTAATTGAAACTGATTATTTTCAATTGTTTTAATCTTTTCAATTACTTCTCTTAACTCCTCTAATAACCTACCTAATACCTTTGTTTCACCTCTTTCAATCGCCAATTCAATATCTATCCATCTTACAGGCTCTATGTGACGATTTTTAAAGTGAGAACAAAAGATATCTAGACTATGTTTTATTTCTTCTTCATTTGTCCACAAGTCATAGACATCATAAAAATCTCTCACAGCATCAAAAGTGCTTGTTTGCCACATATATTGTGCACTACTAGCAACGGTAAATTTTGATAATTCCCATTGAGGCATAGGATTTAATACGATACCTTTCACTTGATAGGCTTTATCACCCAAGGCCTGACTACGATTTTTATATGGACTTAAAAATAATAATTCATTGTCGGCTTCAAAATCATTCACAGGAACATTATCCCAAATAATCATCTCTCGTTCGTAAACTTGACTCATCTCTTTTATATTTGATTCTGAAATTTGTCTAGCTAAAGTGCTTGGTCCAGTCCAAAAGAAAGGAACATTTTGATTTACCATCTTAGTTAAATGCATTAAATAATATGAATCCATGTGATTATCATACTCAGTCGGGCAAGCTACAAGTTCTACCTGAGGGATCTGTTCAACTAAAAAATCATAAACATAATTAATTAAATAAGCATGCATATCCGCATTTGAACTGAATTTTTTACGCATAGGTACTGATAACGTATAATCAATATCATCCATCAGAAGGCCAAACCTCGTCACACCAAGATCTATTAATTGTTGTAACTTATTTTCAAGTTCTTTTAAATCTTCTTTGTTTAGTATATTTATATCATTTCCTGGACTTATCATATACCAAAAATCGACCTGTACCGTGTCAGCCAAGGTGATTAATTCTTGAAATCTATCTAACTCCGAACTAGGATATGGCTCACGCCAGAGTTTACGCTGATAGTCATCATCTTTTGGGGCATACATGTAAGTGTTCATTCTCTCGTGACTGATCCATTTAATACAATCTAGGCGCATTTCATGAGTCCAAGGTGTTCCATAAAACCCTTCAATAACTCCTCGAAGAGAAAATGATGGTGTATGTTTCACTTTAAGAACTGGTATAAAAAATGAATCATTTTGTTTCATAATCATTTGAGATAGCAACTTTATAGCATAGTTAAAGCCACGTCTATTAAAACTTTTTATTTTTATTTGATATAATTCTGGACATATCAATAGCTCAAATCCATCATGACCTATCTCACGAGAAAACTCGTGAATAAGTGTCATATGAGGGGAAGTAGTACTAGAATTATCTTGCCAAGTAATATTTTTTGAAAAGAGAGTTAGATCAATCATAGACTCGTGATTTTGAAATCTAAAATATTTACCAACAAACAAGATTCTAAGTTCTTCTTCATCAATACGGATAAAATCTTGAGTAAAAACAACCTCATCATACTTCCTTAAAGCTTTTTGAATGGTTTTAAGAATCATCATGTTGAACCCCTTATCTTTAATTAGTCGTACTTTCTCTAACAATTAATTTTACAGGTATCACATGTTCACTTGCAACTTGTGACCTGATCGTCACGTTATTAATCAGCAACTTAGCAGCGACTTCTCCCATTTTGTAAAAATCTTGGGCAATTGTAGTTAGCGGTGGATCCATTAGTTGTGTAGCTTGAATGTTATCAAAACCAACAATCGCAACATCAGCCCCAATATCTAATCCTCTTTGTTTTAAATAAGTCATTAAACGAATAGCTAAAACATCATTTTCAACCACTAATCCTGTTTTTATATCTGCTTGATATATAATTTCTTCATAAACACGATTAAAGAAATCATCTGTCTCTTCTTCTGGTTCTTTTAATAAATATTTAGGTAATAAATTAACTTGATACATACCTGATAAATAACCTAAATAGCGATCCCTCACTGATGACACATCAGTTAAACGATTACCACTCACAAATAAAATTTGTTCACACCCAGTACTTGCTAAATGCTCTGTTGATAATAAACCTCCAGATTCATTATCAGCCACTACTGAACTATAATTCATCTTCTCAATCGTTTTATCTAATAAAATCACAGGTATATCTTGAAGTTGACATTGATATAAAAAATCAAGGCTTTCTTGTGTATTAATTGGATAGTAGATAATACCTGCATAATCTTCTTTTAAATTAATAGATTTTTCTGAGGATAGCCACTCATGAGGTTGCATATGTAACCTATAATCTGTATCCTTTAATGTTTCTAAAATCCCTTCTGCATAATTCCCAAAGCCCTCATTTTGAGCAAAAGGCATCACAAATAATAAATTATCACTCGTTGATACACAGATGCCTTTCTCTCTTTTTTTAACAAAGCTCCCTTTTCCTCTCACACGATATATCAAATCTTCTGTTTCAAGCTCTACAAGAGCTCTTTTTGATGTGATTCGACTAACACCATATGACTCTGCCAACTCTAATTCTGTTGGTATCTGCCCTTCTTCTTCATAAACACCTGTTAATATATCTTTCTTTAAGTCTTGATATATCTTTTTATATAAAGGCTTACTAGCCATAATCTTTCACCTACTTCTTTCCTTTATTCATGATATATCATACCATATAAAAAAACTTTAAAAAACTATAATTATCGACTAGACAGCCTTAATGATATATCATATAATAAGAATTACAAATAAATGATATATCATCAGGAGGAAATAAATTATGGCTTACACAGAAGTACCAACATCAGTACAAACATTTATGGATAAAATGGAAGCGCTATGCATTGACGAGCATCCACGTTGGGCAGAAAACTTTAAAGCAGGATTTGCAAATACTCTACTGACAACAGTTAGACGCTACGATGACGGTACAACGTTTTTACTTACAGGAGATATTCCTGCTATGTGGCTTCGTGATTCTACAGCCCAGTTTCGTCCTTATTTAGTGATTGCTAAAGAAGACAAAGATATTCGTGACATGATTGCTGGCTTAGTAAAACGTCAGTTTAGATATATAAATATGGATCCATATGCTAATGCATTTAATGAAGAAGCAAATAATAAAGGGCATCAAAGTGATGACACTGAAATGACTCCATGGATTTGGGAGAGAAAATATGAAATTGATTCATTATGTTACCCAGTTCAACTAGCTTATCTTTTATACAAACAAACAGGCGAAACATCTCAGTTTAACGAAGATTTCCATGAGGGAGTTAAAAAAATCCTTGAAGTTTGGAAAACGGAACAAAATCATAAAAATTCTCCCTACAGCTTCGAAAGAGATACAACACGCCTTGAAGACACACTATCTCACGACGGCAAAGGAACACCCGTTGCAGAAACTGGTATGACTTGGTCAGGATTTAGACCTAGTGATGATGCTTGTATTTACGGTTACTTAGTCCCATCAAATATGTTCGCTGTTGTAGTTTTAGGATATATTGAAGAGATCTATTCAACATTATTTAATGAACCAAACATTGTTGAAGAAGCCAAACAATTACGTCTTGAAATTGACAAAGGAATTAAAGAACATGCCATTGTTAAAAATGCTGCAGGTGAAGATATTTTTGCTTATGAAGTTGACGGTTTAGGTGGCTATTCAATTATGGATGATTCAAATGTACCAAGTTTAATGGCAGCCCCTTACTTAGGTTACTGTGCTAAGGATGATGACTTCTATCTAAATACTCGTCAAACACTTTTAAGCAAAGAAAATCCTTATTTTTATGAAGGAAAATTTGCTAAAGGTATCGGAAGCTCTCATACTCCTGAAAATTACGTTTGGCCAATCGCTCTATCAATTGAAGGGTTAACAACAGATGACAAAGCTGAAAAAGAACGTATCTTAAACCTATTAGTTGATTGTGATGGTGGGACTAACTTAATGCATGAAGGATTTGATGTGGATAATCCAAACAACTTCACTCGTGACTGGTTCTCATGGGCAAATATGATGTTTTGTGAGCTTGTGATGGACTACTATGACATTCGTATTGATGCACATTATGACAAATAAGGAGATTAACTAACATGACAAAGAAAAAAGTTTATATCATCTCTCACAGCCATTGGGATAGAGAATGGTACTTACCATACGAACAACACCATATGAGACTTGTCCGTTTAATGGATGATCTTTTAGAGATTTTTAAAACAAATCCAGACTTCAATAGCTTCCATTTAGATGGGCAAACTATTATTTTAGATGACTACTTACAAGTTCGTCCTGAAAAACGTGAGGAAGTCCAAGCAGCCATTGATAATGGTAAATTAAAAATTGGACCTTTCTATATTTTACAAGATGACTTCTTAATTAGTAGTGAGTCAAATGCTCGTAACACTATGATTGGTTTAGAAGAAAGTCGTAAGTGGGGAGATCCTGTGATGTTAGGTTATTTCCCAGATACATTTGGTAATATGGGACAAACACCACAAATGATGAAAGAAGCTGGCATTGAAGCTGCAGCTTTTGGTCGCGGTGTAAAACCAACTGGATTTAATAACGCCGTGATTAATGACGAAAAATATGCTTCTCAGTTTTCTGAAATGTGGTGGGAAGGTCCTGACAAATCTAATATCTTCGCCCTATTATTTGCCAACTGGTACAGTAATGGTAATGAGATACCAGCTAAAAAAGAAGAAGCTATTGCTTTTTGGGATCAAAAATTAGCTGATGCCCAGCAGTATGCTTCAACAGATCATATATTGATGATGAACGGTGTGGATCACCAACCCGTACAAAAAGACGTGACACAAGCGATTAAGCTAGCTAACGAATTGTACCCTGACTACGAATTTATTCACAGTAACTTTGATGACTATTTAAGTGCTGTTATGAGTGATGTCCCTGATAATTTAAGTACAGTAGAAGGAGAATTAACTTCTCAAGAAACAGATGGATGGTATACATTAGCTAACACATCTTCTGCTCGTATTTACTTAAAACAACGTAATACTGATGTCCAAAGACAATTAGAAAATGTGACAGAGCCACTAGCTACTATGGCTTATGAAGTAACAAAGAACTATCCTCATGACGAGTTACGTTATGCATGGAAAACTCTAATGCAAAATCACCCTCATGATAGTATTTGTGGCTGTAGTGTGGATGAGGTGCATCAAGAGATGATGACACGTTACCAAAAGGCTGAAGAAGTAGGTAAATTCCTAGCTGAAGAAGCTGAGACTGCCTTAGTAGACTCAATTAACACATCTAAATTTGCTAAAGATAGTAAACCTTTTGTTATCTTTAATACAGCTGGAACTAAGCGAACTCAAATCGTTGAAACAACAATCGAGTGGAAACGCCTAACGTTTGCTGAGGGTATTCCTTTAGAGTTATATCACCAGTTAGAAGAAGAAGTGAAAAACTTAACTGATTTCTATGTGATAGATGAAAATGGACAAGCTGTACCTGCTGAAGTTGTTAAAACAGATGTCGCTTTTGATTACGATTTACCAACTGACCGATTTAGAATTCCTTATATGGCCATTTACGTGACGGTACGCATGAGTATTGAAAAAATGCCTGGTATGTCTTGGAGTACTTTTGCTCTACTTGAAGGAAAATATGAACTTACTGGTAAGTCCCTTGTAGATGATAACACAATGACTTTAGAAAATGATTATGTTAAGGCTGAAGTTCAACCAAACGGCCTAATTAACTTTACAGATAAAATCCATAATAACACTTACTCAAGTGGGCTTATTTATGAAAATGTTGGTGATGTTGGTAATGAGTATATCTTTAAGCAACCGCGTGAAGATAAAGCATTATATGCTCACAACTTCCCTACAACTCGTGAAGTGATTGTTGACTCACCACTTGTTGCTGAAATTTTAATCACACAACGTATGATGATTCCAGTATCAGCTGAAAAACTACTTCAAGACGAGATGGAAGCTGTCTATGAAATGCGTCAACGAAAAGCAAACCGTAGTACAAAACTTGCTGAGTTTGTGATTAAAACAGTGGTTCGTCTAGAAAAATACAATAAACAAATAACGTTCCATACAGAATTTGACAACCAAATGAAAGATCATAGATTACGTGTCTTATTCCCTACTGGTATCACTGCTGATACGCATTTTGCTGAAAGTATTTTTGAAGTGGTAGAAAGACCAAATAATGTGAACCAAGCAACTTGGGAAAACCCAACAAACCCTCAACATCAACATTCATTTGTCAATGTTCACGATGACAAACAAGGAGTAACTGTTGCTAACTACGGGTTAAATGAATATGAATTACTTAGTGATGACAATACAATTGCACTAACTATTTTAAGAGCAGTTGGTGAATTAGGTGACTGGGGTTACTTCCCAACACCAGAAGCACAGTGTTTAGGTGAGCAATCTGTTGACTTTGCTATTGAATTCCACGGTAAAGATGATATGTATGAGACGTTTACTAATGCTCAAGGATTCCAAATCCCTTGGACAATCACTCAAACAGATATTCATGAAGGCACTCAAAAACCAACGCATCAATTCTTAAATCTTGAAGGTGATCAATACGCTCTAACAGCGATTAAACGCCAAGAAAATGGTGTTGATATTATCACACGTGGCTTTAACTTATCTAATACTGAAACATGTGATGTTAATATTGATATACCTGGCTACACAGCTCATGAAGCCAATATGATTGAAGAATTTAAAGAAGAAACACCAGTTGAGACAACTTTAATTCCTGCTAAGATTCAAACGCTTAGATGGACTAAATAACTTAAAATCCACTCATTTTTAATTAAAAGAATGAGTGGGTTTTTTATTTATAACAAAAAACAAGACTAGCATCAACTAGTCCTGTTTGTAATTATAATGATTAATTTAACCCTTTAAATGTTGAAACAACATTTTCTACTGTAAATCCGTACTCTTGCATCACTTTATTTCCGGGAGCACTTGCACCAAATTCTTCTATTCCAATCAAAGCACCATTTAGTCCTGTGTAACGTTCCCAACCAACTGTTGAGCCCATTTCGATAGAAACACGTTTTTCAACTGTTGATGGTAAAACCGATTCTTTGTATTCTTTAGATTGAGAATCAAAAAGCATTGTTGATGGCATAGAAACAACTGACACATCAATACCTTCACCACGTAATACTTTTTGTGCTTCCATAGCTAAGTTCACTTCTGAACCTGTTGCAATTAAAATACCATCTGCTTTTTCACCTTGTTGAGCCGATAATACATACCCACCACGAGCCACACCTTCATAAGCTTTTTCTTTAGTTCCTTCTAATACTGGAAGGTTTTGTCGAGATAAAGCTAGAACTGTAGGTGTTTGTGTTGCTGTAGCTGCTAATTTCCAAGCTGCTGATACTTCATTACCGTCAGCAGGACGAATTAAGTTCACATTTGGCATACCACGTAAACTTGACAGTTGCTCAATCGGTTCATGAGTTGGTCCATCTTCCCCAACAGCAATTGAATCATGTGTTAAGACATATGTCACAGGAACTTTTTGAATAGCTGATAGGCGTAATGCTGGGCGTAGGTAGTCAACAAAGACGAAGAATGTTCCTCCGTACACACGCGTGCCACCATGTAATGAAATACCATTCATCGCAGCTGCCATTCCAAACTCACGTACACCAAACCAGATATTACGGCCTTGATACTGTCCTGGTTCAAAATCCAACTCATCTGCTACCATAGTATTATTTGATGAAGATAAATCAGCAGAACCACCCCAGAAATTAGGTAGAGCTTTAGATAGAGCTTGGATTGCTTCTTTACTTGTCACACGACTTGCAGCACTCTCTCCTACTTCATAAGCTGGTAATACTTTTTCTAAATCAACCACAACTTCTTCACTAAAGCTTTCTGTAAATTGTTTAGCTAACTCTGGATATTCAGCTTTGTAGCTTTCAAATAATTCATGCCAAGCTGCTTCTTTTTCTTGACCTTTAACAACCATATCCTCATGGAATCTCTCTTCAACTTCTTTTGGTACAGTAAATTCTGGGTAATCCCAACCATAATTAGCTTTGGCATGAGCTACACCATCTACCCCAAGTGGCGCTCCGTGAGCTTTATTTGTTCCTTCATTAGTCGCACCAAAACCAATAATTGTTTTCACTTCAATAATAGTCGGCTTAGCTGATTGAGCACGAGCAATACTAATTGCCTCTTCTAGTGACTCTAAATTATTACCATCTTCTACTAAAATATGGTGCCAACCTGATGCTTCAAAACGCCCCTTAACATCTTCACTAAATGATTTGTCTAAAGGACCATCTAAAGAGATGTCATTTGAATCATATAACACAATCAGTTTATCTAATTTAAGGTGACCAGCTAAACTAATAGCTTCTTGAGAAACACCTTCCATTAAATCCCCATCACCGCATAAAGCATAGGTGTAATGATCAACGATATTATAATTTTCTTTGTTGTACGTTGCAGCTAAGTGAGCTTCTGCCATTGCAAAACCAACACTCATTGCAATCCCTTGTCCTAATGGTCCTGTCGTCGCTTCAACCCCGTCAGTATGTAATACTTCAGGATGTCCTGGCGTTAAACTATCCCACTGGCGAAATTGTTTTAATTGATCCATCGGTAAGTCATAACCTGATAAATGTAATAAGCTATAAAGCATAGCTGAACCATGTCCTGCTGATAAAACAAAACGATCACGATCCACCCAGTTTCTTGACGTTTTTGGGTTTACTTTTAAAAATTTTGTCCAAAGCACATAGGCCATTGGTGCTGCACCCATTGGTAATCCAGGATGACCTGAATTAGCTTTTTGAATCATATCTAAACTTAATGTACGGATTGAATTAACACCTAACTGATCTGTTTTATCAAATAACATCTAACATCCTCCTATTTAGGTTTTTTTTACCTTTATTGTATTTTACAACGGTTACATTATTTTTTCAAGGTAAAATTGAAAAACATGGAAGAGTTATCTTCCATGTAATCCTTTTTCTTTTTGAATTTGTTTTAATTTTTCTGGAGTCACATCTGTTCCTTCTTCATCTACAACTTTCATACCCTCTATTTGATTTTTCATACCTGAGCGAAAGGTTTGAATATACTCATCTCTTAACTCTTGTTGTTCTTTTTGTTCTGCCTCTGTTAAAGACGCCTCTGATTTAGCTTTTTTCGCTAATTCGTTAATTCTATCTAATTTATCTTTACTTAACATATTATATTCCTCCTTGGATTGACTACCTAAATAGTAGCTTAAATTCTTTAAAAATTCAATTAATTAGCTGCCTTAACCTAAAAACGAACATGTGTTTGATTAACTTAAACTTTTATGTTACACTCAAAAAAAAGCGAAAAGAGGGAATCGAATGTCAAACTCTCGTTCATCTAGACAAATTAATGTTTTAAGATATATATACGAACAAGTTGAAGAAAAAGGATACCCACCAACGGTTAGAGAAATTGGAACAGCTGTTAATCTATCTTCCACCTCTACTGTTCATGGTCACCTATCAAGATTAGAAAAAAAAGGACTTATTCAACGAGATCCAACAAAGCCACGTGCTATTGAATTAACCGATGAAGGACTTAAATTAATAGGAGTTAAATCACCTTTTATTCCTATGTTAGGAGTTGTTACAGCTGGTGAACCGATCCTGGCTGTCGAAGAAGCATCGGATTTCTTTCCTCTACCTCCTGATTTAAAATATGAAGAAAATAGTTTATTTATGCTAACGATTCGTGGGGAGAGTATGATCAATGCAGGTATATTTGACGGAGATCATGTCATTGTTAGAAAACAGTCTCAAGCAAACAATGGTGATATTATTATTGCTATGACAGATGACAATGAAGCAACATGTAAACGATTCTTTAAAGAAGACCACTACATTCGACTACAACCTGAAAACGACACATTAGAGCCTATTATTTTAGATAATGTCTCTGTTTTAGGTAAAGTCGTTGGATTATATCGTAACCATATATAATAAAGCATTTAATAAATGCTTTATTTTTTACTTTACAAATCGAACAAGCATTCGTATAATAAGGACAATCGAACAAATGTTCTTATTAAGAATAAAGGAGAGATCATCATGTTAGCATTAAGAAGATATGCGTTTATTTTAGTTGTTTTGATTGTTGGGATGTTTTTAGGGAATATGAGTTTAAATATTGCCCTACTTGTTTTAACCCCTCTTGTCTTAATTTGGTTGATGTTATGGGATGATAAAAATTACAAGCGCCGACAAAAACAAGATTATATGAAGAAACAACAACATTACTGTTCTTATAAAAAATAAGTAAACTCTACTTATCTAATGACAATAAAAAATAATCATAGGCATATAACCGCCTACGGTTATTTTTTATTGATTTATTAACCCAATTCCTCTAATCTTGATTTGACAACAAGAAAGGAAGATATAGATGACATCAACTATTGAATTAACTAGCCAATTAACTAATATCGCTTCACCAACAGGAAATACTTTTACTATTATCGACTACATTGAGACTCTTTTAAAAGAATCAAATTATGTACCGAAAAAAACGAACAAAGGTGCACTACTAGTAAGTGTTCCAGGAAATGATGACCATAAACATCGCTTTATTACAGCTCATGTGGATACTCTTGGTGCTATGGTTCGTGCTATTAAACCTGATGGTAGACTTAAGATTGATCTAATTGGAGGTTTTAAGTTTAATGCCATTGAAGGTGAATACTGTACAGTCTACACACAAAATGGTAAAGAACTAACAGGAACGATTTTAATGCATCAAACCAGTGTTCATGTCTATAAAGATGCTGGTGATGCTCCTAGAAACCAAGACAATATGAAGATTAGACTGGATGAAAAAGTAACAAGTAAAGAAGAAACTCAAAAATTAGGGATTCAAGTTGGTGATTTTATTAGCTTTGACCCACGTACTGTCATTACTCCTACTGGCTTTATTAAATCTAGACATCTTGATGACAAAGTGAGTGTTGCTATTTTAATTAATTTTCTACTTCAACTGAAAAAATCAGGTGATACGATTCCATTTACGACACACTTTTTATTTTCTAATAATGAAGAAATTGGTTATGGCGGTAATTCAAATATTGACCCTCGTGTGATTGAGTATGTTGCCGTTGATATGGGTGCTATGGGTGATGATCAACAAACTGATGAATACAGCGTCTCAATCTGTGTAAAAGATGGAAGCGGGCCCTATCACCTTTCTCTTAGAAATCATTTTGTTACACTTTGTCAAAATAACCACATTCCTTACCAGCTAGATATCTACCCTTACTACGGTAGTGATGCCTCTGCTGCTATCAGATCTGGTGCTGATATTAAGCATGGTTTAATCGGGGCAGGTATCGAGGCTAGTCATGCTTATGAAAGAACACATATTGAATCAATTGAAGCTACTGAAAAATTAGTAGCAGCTTATTTATTCAGCAAAGAATTAATATGATTTTTTAAAAACCTCTTGACCTTTATCACTTTTAAGCGTAAAGTATAATCCATAAGCTTAAATTATAGTGTGGGTATCTAACCCATGATGAGCAGGCAATATGCGGATTGCTTAAGTTTAATTTTTTCGCATACATTTAATGTTTTTTAAACCATTAAAATTGCCTCAACAGTTTATAATAAAGTTTTACGTTCGTGATAGTTAAGTTGACAGTTAATTATCAATACTAAGCTCATTAATCAGCTCATCAATTTAATTGATTAGACTTAGTAGAAAAACGAACAAATAAAATGTTATATTCTAAAGGAGGAATTATTTATGTCAGTAGTATTACAAGTAGCAGCAAGAGAAGTACGTCCAAGATCATTACGTAAAAAATTAAGAGCAGAAGGTCGTGTACCTGGTGCTGTTAACGGAAACGGAATTGAAAATTTATCAATTTCTGTTAATGAAAAAGAATTAGACAAAGCAATCCGTGAAAATGGATTAAACGCTGTTTATACTTTAGACTTAGACGGTAAAAAAGTTAATACATTATTACACGATTATGAGTTAGATACATTTACAAAAGCTTGGATTCACGTTGAATTCTTAGCTGTTGATATGACTCAATTAACAGAAGTTGAAGCTGAATTAGTTCTTGTTGGAACTCCTAAAGGCGTTAAAGCTGGTGGCGTGTTAGAGCAAAACTTATACAACGTTCAAGTTTCTGCAACACCTGATAATTTACCAGAACGTGTTGAAGTGAATATCGAGCCTTTAGTAATTGGTGATGCTTTAACTATTGGAGATATTCCAGCTCATGCAGACTACACAATCGTAACAGATGCTGAAGAGCAAATCTGTGCGGTAACTGAGTTTGTTGCAGTTGAAGAAATCGAAGTTCCAGCTACAGCTGTTGAACCTGAGATTGTTGACCAAAAAGGTAAAGAAGAAGAAGAATAATCTTCATCAAGGAGCTTGTGATCATCTATGGTCGCAAGCTTTTTTATATGTTAATTTCAAAATAAAAGTGAGGTTTTTATGAAAAAAATATTAAATAAAGAAACCATTAGCTATCTAATATTTGGTGTTTTAACCACTGTGGTTTATTTTTTAACTCGTTTTTTTGTCGTTTATTTAACTGGAAACTCAATGGCAGGTGTTGTGTACGCTCAAATCAGTGCCATATTATTTGCCTTTTTTACTAATAAATTATTTGTTTTCAAAGACAAAGACTGGTCCATTAAAGTAGTGATGATACAGCTGCTTGGATTTATTATTGGTCGCCTATTCGTCTTTTTCCTAGATGTTGGTATTACTTACCTAGCTGTCCAAAAAAATGCTGACTTCTTTATCCATTTATTTTGGTTAGATCAAATTGATTATAACAGCTTTTTCTTTGCCTCTCCTTTAATGAGAAACTTCATTGGATCAGAAAAATTATTAAATGAATTTATCTTTGCTCTTTTCGTTCAAGTTTTAGCCATAATTTTAAATTATATCATCTCTAAAAAGGCTATTTTTAAAAAATAACAAACCTTTTAAAATATCTCTTAAGAAAGAATTTTTCAGGTTCCACAAGCCTTATCTTATGTTAAAATAACGTGGACACAATTAAAATCAATAGGAAAGTAGGATGAATATTTAATGGTTGGTATTGATAAAATCAATTTTTACACCCCTAATACATATATCGATTTAGTAACACTTGCTGAGGCTCGTGGAATTGATCCTGATAAATTTATAATTGGAATTGGGCAATCAAAAATGTCTGTTCCACCAATTAGCCAAGACACTGTCACAATGGGGGCAAATGCAGCTTTTCCTATCTTAGAAAAAGCTGATTTAGAGCTGATTGATTTAATTGTTGTGGGCACTGAGTCTGGTATTGATGAATCAAAATCTGTTGGGACCTTCATTCATGACTTGTTAGGAGTTCAACCCTTTGCTAAAGCAGTAGAGATCAAACAAGCCTGTTACGGTGCTACTGCTGGTTTAATGATGGCTGTTGATTACGTTCGTTTGCACCCTGATAGAAAAGCTCTTGTCATTGGTTCTGATATTTCTAGATATGGTTTAGCAACATCTGGTGAGGTCACACAAGGTGCTGGTGCCATCGCCATGGTTATTAGCTCAAATCCACGTATTCTAGAAATCGAGGGAGAAACTGTCGCACTGACTCAAAATATTTTTGACTTTTGGCGCCCAAACTATTCTGATACAGCCATTGTTGATGGGAAGTTTTCAAACGAGGCTTATATTTCTTCATTTCATACCTTATGGGAAGAATTTATGCGCCGAACTGAATTAAAATTAAGTGATTTTGACGCTTTTTGTTTCCACATGCCTTATACAAAAATGGGCAAAAAAGCGTTGCTACCTATCTTAGAAAATGAAGACAAAGATTTAGCGAATCAATTAATTTTTAATTATGATTTAGGAACACATTATACAAGGCATATTGGTAATATCTATACTGGTTCTCTTTACTTAAGTTTAATGTCTTTATTAAATAATCCAGATCATAAACTAACTGCTAAAAGTCGCATTGGGTTCTTTAGTTATGGTTCAGGGGCAGTTGCCGAAATTTTTTCTGGTGTCTTAGTTCCTGGATTTGAAAAACACCTACTAAAAAAAGAGCAAGAAGAACACTTAGAGAGTCGTATCTCACTATCTATTGATGAGTATGAAGCCTTATTTAATGAAACAATTCCTAAAGATGATGGTATTCATACTATTAATCGCTCAAAAACTGATAATAGTTTATTTTATTTAAAAGAGATTAATGAACACAAACGTATTTACGGAAAATAATGATAATTGGAGAATAAATCATGACGTCACCTTTCTATAAATTTTACAAAAAATCACGAGAAGAACGATTAGCTATTTTATTAAAAGAACATTACTTGACTCCAAATGATTATGATTTATTTTTAAATAACAAGCTCTTAGATGATGATGTAGCAAATGCCTTAATTGAAAATCAACTAACTCAGTTCCCTTTACCAATGGGTGTTGCCATGAATTTTATTATTGATGGTGAAAAAAAAGTGATTCCTATGGTTGTTGAGGAGCCTTCTGTTATTGCTGCTTGTAGTCATGCAGCTAAAATGACTTTGCCTGATGGTATTACTACAAAAGTTCACTCTAGACAAATAATTGGGCAAATTATTTTAAAAGATGTGGTAGATCATAAGGAAGCATCTCAAATGATTGATAGTCATTTTAGAGAAATAAAAGAAATAGCAGATAATACTCATCCTTCGATTGTAGCTCGTGGTGGCGGTCTTAAGAAAATCAAGACTCGCTCGATTAGTGACACTTCTGAGCAAAATTTCTTTACGATTCACTTATTTGTCGACGTACAAAATGCCATGGGTGCAAACATTATTAATACTATCTTAGAAGGTGTCACCCCTTTTGTTCTTGAATTAATTCAAGGAGCCTCTCTTATGTCTATCCTAAGCAATTACAATACAGATTGTTTAGTGAGTGCTTCTTGTAAAGTCCCTTTTCTTCAATTAGCACCTAGTGTAGAACAAGGAAAATTAATTGCTGAAAAAATAGCTGAAGCTAGTCTTTATGCTAAACTAGACCCATACCGAGCAGTGACTCATAATAAAGGGATTATGAATGGGATTGACTCTGTTGTCATTGCCACCGGAAATGACCCTAGAGCCGTCTCAGCAGCTTCTCACGCTTATGCTAGTCGTCATGGTCAATATGAAGGGATGACTAATTGGTATGTAGTGGAGGATCATTTAATAGGCGAACTGACCTTACCAATGGCTGTTGGTAGTGTTGGAGGGGCTATTTCGGTACTTCCAATGGCAAAAGCCAATTTAGACCTTCTAGAAGTAAGAGATGCTACTGATTTAGCTCGTATTATTTTATCAGTCGGTCTAGCACAAAATCTAGCAGCTCTAAAAGCTCTTGTGAGTGTGGGAATTCAAAAAGGACATATGTCTCTTCATGCTAGTTCCTTGGCCATTCAAGTCGGAGCTAAAGGGGAAGAAATCGAAGAGGTCACTAAAGCTCTACGCCGTGCTCCTAAGATGAATACTCAAATAGCAAAACATATATTAAACAAGTTACGTGAAAAATAAAAAATTGGTGCTGACTATACAGTCAGCACCAATTTTTTACTTAGATTCTTCAATTAAGCCATCATGAATAGTATTTAAATTCCATTCCATCATTGTGTAATAAGTATCTCCTGTTTCTCCTTCTTTAGCAAGAGAATCAGTAAAAATAGTGTCATAAATAGGGCGTTTTGTTTCTCTTGAGACAGTTTCCATACTTCTTGGATCCACACTTTGTTCGACAAAAAGGTTAGGGACTTTTGAATCATTTATTTGATCGATAATCTGGCTCATCTGTTCTGGTGTCCCTTCTTCATGTGTATTGATTTCCCAAATATAGCCAGCTTTTAGACCATATGCTTTAGAGAAATATTTAAATGCCCCTTCACTCGTAACTAAAAAGGCTTGATCATCTGGAATATCATTAAAACGATTCAGATTATCTTCATGTAATTTTTTCAATGTTTCCGTATAATAAGTAGCATTTTTTTCATAATCTTCTTTGTGTTTTGGGTCTTTTTCAACCAAAACATCTTTAATGTTTTCCACATAAGTTATCCCATTTGCTAAAGATAACCAAGCATGAGGATCTTGTTTTGATTCTTGACCTTCTGTTGATAAATAAAGCGGCTCGACATTTTTACTTGCAACAAAATAATCTTCATTTTCTTTCTTTTTACTTGTTTGCATTAACTTGTTAAACCAGCCATTACCGCCCGTTTCTAAATTTAAACCATTGTAAAAAATAATGTCAGCATCTGTAGATTTTGAAATATCTTCAGGTAATGGCTCATACTCATGAGGATCAGTTCCTCGCTCCACAATACTGTGGACGACAACGTGGTCTCCTCCTACATTTTCAATCATATCAGCTAAAATTGAGTTGGTCGCGACAACTTGTAACACGTCCCCTTGTTGCTCACTAGATATTGCGGTATCTTCCTTATACTGGTTGCCCTTACATCCAGTTAGTACTCCTATTCCTAGTAGTACGGTTAAACCTGCTAAAAATACTTTAGTCTTCTTCATTAATCAGATCCTCTTTTCTTTTAAAAATAAATCCTTGTTTTGGTGAAAATATAAATGCTATGATAAAGAATACAACTGTTGTTAAAACAATCGTTGCTCCTGAAGCCAAATTATATGTATAACTAAATAATAAACCAATGACAGCACTAATTACCCCAATTGAGCTAGCTATGACAATCATCACAGATAATTTATCTGTTAATAGAAAAGCTGTAGCAGCAGGTGTTATTAGCATAGCTACTACCAGTATTGTTCCCACTGTTTGAAGAGATGACACGGCAACTAGTGTTAAAAAAAACATTAAAGCATAATGAATAACCTGTACTTTTAAACCATATGCTTTTGCCATTGTTGGATCAAAAGAGCTGACGAGTAATTCTTTATAAAAAATGATGACAAATAATATCACAACAACTGCCACACCTAGTGTTGTATACATATCACTTGGCCTTACTGCTAAAACGTTACCAAATAAAATATGGTATAAATCCGTGGAGCTCTCAGCTAGTGAAATCATAATAATTCCTAGAGCTAAGAAGGAACTAAAAACAATCCCTATGGCTGTATCATTTTTTAATTTACTTTTTTGTGTCACAAATCCAATCAGACCAGCTGCCAGTATTCCAA
The DNA here is from genome assembly GCF_035918315.1 of Vagococcus jeotgali. Taxonomy (NCBI): domain Bacteria; kingdom Bacillati; phylum Bacillota; class Bacilli; order Lactobacillales; family Enterococcaceae; genus Vagococcus; species Vagococcus jeotgali. The sequence goes on from NZ_CP142146.1 coordinate 1,447,247, forward strand.
ATAAAGATGCCCCTATCATATAATTAGCACCTAACATATAAGACATAGCCACGCCTGGTAGTACCGCATGAGAAATAGCATCCCCCATTAAAGACATAGCTCTTAAAATAATAAAACTACCAATCACTCCTGATACAATTCCTACAATAACTGAAGTAATTAGAGCATATTGTAAAAACTCATACTTCATTAATCCTTCTATAAAATGTGATATCATTAATCATTCACTCCTTTAATTACAATCTCACCCATTGTTTCACCATATGCTTGTTGGATGAACTTAGTTTTAAATACATCTTTAACTGGACCTGAAGCAATTAGTTTTTGATTTAAAATGATTAAGTTATCAAAATATTCTTTTGTTTTATGTAAGTCATGGTGAACTATCACTATCGTTTTTCCTTCTCCTTGTAATTGCTTTAAAATGGATACTATAACTTTCTCACTAACCATATCAATTCCTACAAAAGGCTCATCTAAAAAGATAATATCTGCCTCTTGGGCTAGGGCTCTAGCAATAAAAACTCGCTGTAATTGTCCACCTGATAAGTTACCAATTTGCCTTTTTGCAAACCTTTCCATCTTTACTTGTTTCAAACAAGTTAATACTTTTTCTCTATCTTCTTTTTTAGGACTTTTAAACAAACCAAGTTTTGGATAAGTACCAAGTAAAACGACTTTTTCTACTGTAATTGGAAAAGTTAAATCAATGGCACTACGTTGTTCTACATAAGCTATTTCTTTTCTGTACTCATCTATGGCGTTATTATTAATCTCAACTTCTCCAGACTCGACTTTAATTAGTCCGATGATTCCTTTTAATAAAGTAGATTTCCCAGCACCATTTGGGCCAATAATCCCAGTTATTTTTCCTGGCTCAATGGCTAAACTAATATCTTCAATAGCTTTTTTGTGCTGATAAGCAACTGTTAAATCTTTTATATAAATCGTCTGTCTTAAGGCAGACTCTTGATGATTTCTTTTGTTCATGTCAATCCTCTACTTTCACACACCTAGAATTTTTTTTAGGCTAACCTAAAACTGTATAGTTATTATAACAAATAAGAATCTAAATTGCAACATTAAGTTAGCCACTCTGGTAAAAATATCTAAATATCAGTGTTATTTTATTGAACCCCTTACTTACCAACATGTTTTGATCTTTAGATTTTGAATTTCTTCTAAAAATAATGTTGCTGGTTGTCTATAGTCTAAAATTTTACGCGGCAAAAGATTAACTTTTTCAGTAGCCAGTTGTATGAACTGCTTTGAGTAGTGACAGATAGGCGTTCCTTTCGGAACAAATTGCCGTAATAAACCATTATGTCTTTCGTTTGTTCCTCGTTCCCAAGATGAATAAGGGTGAGCAAAGTAGATATCAGTCATTTGTTGCAGAGTATCATCAAGTGAGCTAAATTCACTGCCATTATCAGCAGTAATCGATTGAAATATGCTACTAAATCGGGCTCTTCCAAACTCATATTTTAACTGTTTAATAGCGTAACTAACAGACTCTTCAGTATGATCATCTAGAACAACAGTAATCATGTAGCGAGTTTTTCTTTCAACAAGTGTAAGTAGAGCATTATCATCTTTAGATTTTGAACCAATGACACTGTCTATTTCCCAATGACCAAACTCTTGTCTAGAATCAATTTTGCTAGGTCGTTCATCAATTGATTTTCCAAGAGCTTTTTTATGCTGACGACTTCTTTTCTTTTTAGGTGATAGTCTAACTTTCATCTTGAGGTGATGATTTCTGACTGGTAAAAAACCTTTATCAATATAGTTATAAAGTGTCTTAGTAGAAACAATAGGTTTATCCCAAGTCCCTAAAGACTTGATAAAGCCAACAATTGCATCTGGTGACCAATTAAAGTCTATCATTTGTTTACAAGCATAATTAATAAAATCAACAGCACTAACTAGCTTAGATTTCGAACCACAGCGTTTCCTGTTTTCTATGTATTTAGCTTGCCCCGTATCAGCAAAATAGAGTTGTTTAGGTTTCTTATTTTCTTTGATTTGCGTGGTCGTTCCTCGTTTAAGCTCATTACTTATTGTTTGATGGTGTCGGCCTAATCGTCTACCAATTTCTCTATTAGAGTCTCCCATATTATGCCAAACTTCAATAAGCTGCCTTTCCTTTAAGGAAAGATGTTTATAACTAGATGTCTTTGTGTTATTCTTAATTTTCACCATGATAAAAATTCCTTTCGTTGTTGGGTAGTTACTTCAATGATACACGAATTTTTACCATGGTGTTTTTTTATTATTTTAGAGTGGCTAACTTGATTTTACAACTAAGCTAACAAATAAGAATGATAATCACAACTATTTAGAAAAATGTTCAAATTTTGTTCTTATTTTCTACTAGTTTACTTGTGGAATCCTAACAAATACTGTAGAATTAAGTTAACGGATTTAAGATAACAAGAAGAAAGGAGGGATACCTGTGGAAAATGATGAACAAGTTCAAACAAAACATAGTGAAACAGGACAAGTCGGGCGCTACGTCGTTTGGGGAATTGTCACAGTTATTTTTAATATTTATCTTTTTTATTTGCTATATACAAAAACTAACATGAATTATCAACTTGCCAATATTATTGATTGGTTCTTCACTGTTATTTTTGCTTTTATCGTGAACAAATTATTTGTTTTTAAATCTAAATCTACAGCACTATTTAAAGAGGTTATCTCTTTTTTTGGGACAAGAGTTTTATCTCTAGTTCTTGAGCTGATTTTACTTTGGCTATTTGTTTCTATTTTAACAATTAACCCAACTATTAGTAAAATTATTGGCCACGTGGCCGCTCTAGTATTAAACTTTTTTTTAAGTAAACTTCTATTTATGAAAATATAAAAACAATGCTAGGTCAATAGCTGATATTGTTTTGGTAGACAAAAAAAGAGGGTGACTCAGCGTCATCCTCTTTTCTTTAACTAGATATAAAATAGATTCTCTGATGAAAAGACAGCATCACTTGTGACATCCATTCCTAATTTTTTCAATATTTGCTCATCATCTTTATTTAAAATAACTGTAGAGTGAGCTTGTACACCTTCTAATTTAGATAATTGTTTATAAGCAAGTTCAGCAGTTGGATTGGTTACTGCACTGATAGATAAAGCAATTAAAACTTCATTAGCATTTAAAGCAATCATTTTATTGTTCAATTCTTCTACTTTCATTTTTTGAATTGTCTCTAAAATAGCAGGAGATAATAACAGAATGTCATCTGATATATTCCCTAAATATTTAATCGAATTCAAAATGGCTGCAGCCGAGGCATCCATTAAAACTGATGAACGTCCTGTGATCATGTGTCCATCCTCTAATTCAAAGGCCACAGCCGAAATAGGATTAATATTGCCAACATACTCTTCACGATTTTTTATACTCTCAGCATACTCTCTTGCTGGAATCACTGGTTTACGGTCCTCTTTTTTAAGTTCCATCTCTTCCATGATTAATTGAATACGATTAACAACTTCCTCATCTACCATACCACGTTTAAAGAAACATTCTGTGTCAAAGCAACGACGAATGATTTCTTCCTTAGAAGCTTCTTTTACAACGTCATCATCACTAATACTAAAGCCTACACGATTCACACCCATATCAGTCGGTGATTTAAATTCTGCTTCTTGATTTGTAATACGCTCAATAATACGCTTAATAACTGGAAAAGTTTCAATATCACGGTTGTAGTTTACTGCAACTTCCCCGTAAGCTTCATAATGAAAAGAATCTATCATATTTACATCTTTTAAATCAACTGTTGCTGCTTCATAAGCAATGTTTAGCGGGTGCTTTAATGGGATATTCCAAACTGGGAAAGTTTCAAATTTAGAATAGCCTGCGATACGACCTAATCTACTTTCATGATAAATCTGGCTTAAACTTGTTGCAAGTTTACCACTTCCGGCACCAGGAGCTGTTACCACAACAATTGGTTTAGTTGTTGGAATATAAGGATTTTTACCAAATCCTTCTTCACTCACAATTTGATCAATATTATATGGATAGCCCTCAATCGCCTCATGAGTGTACACTTTAATATTACGTTTTTCTAATTTATTAATAAATACTTTAGTTGCAGGTTGACCACTATATCTTGTAATTAATACACTATTAACTGATAAACCGTACTCATTAAATTCATCAATTGATTTTAAAATATCCATGTCATAAGTAATACCATAATCACCACGAATTTTATTTCTTTCGATATCTCCTGCATAGGCACAAATAATGACTTCAGCTTTATCTTTTAATTTTTGTAAAATTTTTATTTTTGAATCTTCATCAAATCCAGGTAGAACACGTTTGGCATGTTTATCCCCTATCAACTTACCACCAAATTCTAAATATAATTTATCGTAGTTATTAACTCTTTCTAAAATAAATTTTGATTGTTCCTCAATATACTTATCTGAATTAAATCCTATTTTCATTTTCCGTTTCCCCCTGAATGTTGTGTTTACTTAGCTAATTTTTACTTACTCAGTTTTGCTTCAAGTTTTTCTAACATATCACATGTCATTGCATCTAAATCATACTTAGGTATGAATCCCCACTCTTCTTTAGCGCACTCACAATCAATATGATCTGGCCAAGAATTAGCAATCTGTTGTAACTTTTGATTTACTTTATAATCCATAGTAAAATCTGGCCTTATTTTTTTAATGCTTGCTTCTATCAACACTGGATCAAAGGACATAGCAGATACATTAAAAGCATTACGATGTCTTAACTTAGTTGGCTCTGCTTTAAGAAGCATCATAATCGCATCAATTGCATCTGGCATATACATCATATCCATAAATGTTCCAGCTTCTAAAGGACAAGTGTAATGGTTATTTTTTAATGCCTCATAATAAATTTCCACAGCATAATCTGTTGTCCCACCACCTGGAAGTGCATCATAAGAAATTAAACCTGGAAACCTCAAACTTCTTGTGTCTACACCAAACTTAGTATAATAATAATCACAAAGTAATTCCCCTGATACCTTTGTAATACCATACATTGTTTCAGGTCGTTGCAGAGTATCTTGCGGGGTATCATTCTTTGGTGTACTTGGACCAAAAGCACCAATTGAACTTGGTGTAAAAAACTTCAAGTCTAACTTTCTAGATACTTCCAAAGCATTTGTTAGCCCCGTCATATTAATATACCACGCATCTTGAGGTCTATCTTCTGCCACAGATGACAAGAGTGAGGCCAAATGAATCATCGTATCAGCCTGAAATTCAGTAGCTAGTTCATACATTTTCTCAGCATCAAGTACATCTAATACTTCAAATACCCCGTTTTCCACAATAGGATTGCCTTCTGGTTGCCTGATATCTGTTGCTAATACGCAATCTACTCCCAGCTCACTTCTTAACCTACTAACAATCTCTACTCCAATTTGGCCTAAAGCCCCTGTCACCATTACACGCTTCATACTTTTTCACCTTTCCTTAAACTAAGCTCTTTGACGTCACAAGGGCTTAGTTATTAATAAAAAATAACATTAACATATAAACTCATGATGAAGAAAAACTTTATTTTCCTTTTCATTATGGGAGTCTCGTACTAAAAATAAGAAAAGCTCCCCTATTCAATTATGAATAAGGGAGCTTGATTTATCTCAATCTGACTCTATTGTTTCAAGAGTGCCCAAACAGTATGATACAAGGTTAATCATTGTTCGTCAAGATATTTTTTTATTTTAAATAATACCCATTTCTTTTCCAACTTTTTCATAAACCCTAACAGCCTGGTCAAGCATCTCTTTAGTGTGAGCTGCTGTTGGCATATTTCTTACACGTCCTGTTCCAAGTGGTACAGTAGGAAAAACGATTGGTTTGACATAAATACCATTTTCAATTAATTTTTTAGAGAATTCTTGGGCTAATTTTTCATCGCCTAAAATAACTGGGGTAATTGGAGTTTGTGAATCTCCTATGTTATAACCAATTCGTTGTAATTCTTCTTTAAAATAATTCGCATTATCCCATAATTTTTCCACATAACTAGGATCATTTTCCATCAAATCAATGGCTTTAATCACAGCTCCTGCAGCCCCTGGTGTTAGTGATGTAGAAAATAAAAACGGTCGTGACTGTGATTTTAACCAGTCGATTAATTTTTGTGAGCCAGCTACATATCCTCCTACAACACCAATTGCTTTAGATAACGTTCCCATTTGAAAATCAACTTTGTCTGATAACCCAAATTCCTTAACTGTTCCAGCGCCACCACCAAGCACACCAGAACCATGAGCATCATCCACATAAACCATTAAATTATATTTTTCAGCAATCTCCATAATTTCTGGCATTTTAGCAATATCCCCGTCCATTGAAAAAACACCGTCAGTGATATACATCACTTTGTTATATAAACCACTCTCAACAGCTTCTTTTGCCTTTTCTTCTAGATCTTTCATATCAGAATGCTTCACACGAATAATTTTAGCGCGTGACAAACGACAACCATCAATGATTGAAGCATGATTTAACTCATCTGAAAGAATAGCATCATCTTTATTCATAACAGCTGAGATGGCTCCCATATTACAGTTAAACCCTGATTGGAAGGCAATAGCTGCCTCAGTTCCTTTAAATTTAGCAATTTTTTCTTCTAATTCACGGTGGATCGCAAGTGTTCCATTAATTGTTCTCACAGCACCAGCTCCAACGCCATATTCTTCTGTCGCCAAGTTAGCTGCTTCAATTAATTCTAGGTTCGTTGCAAATCCTAGATAGTTATTTGAGGCTAAATTAATTTTTTCTTCCCCGTCGACTTCAATAATAGCACCATTTGACCCTTCAACTACATCAATGGTTGAATATAACCCTTTTTCTTTTAAATTAGCTAATCCTTCATCTAAAAATGTTTCTAAACTTGGACTCATATGACTCATTCAAATTCCCCCTAATTTTTTCTCTACTTTATTATACCTGTTTTAACTCGTTAAATCGAATGAGTTATCTTTTTCATCTAAATAAAAAAACACCTCTAAAAAGAGGTGTTATCAGTCCGAGTACAATCAATCTTTAAATCTACTACATATGAATTGGCATACCTAATGCTAATTCTGCTGTATCCATAACCGCTTCTGAAAGTGATGGATGAGAGTGAATTGTTAGAGCGATATCTTCTGCATTCATACCAGCTTCTACAGCTAGTCCAATTTCAGCAATAATATCACTTGCACTAATTCCTGCTACTTGTCCACCAACAATCACGTTGTCATCTTTAGTTGTTACTAAACGGATAAATCCGTCAGTTTGGTCTAAAGATAGGGCACGGCCATTTCCTGCTAATGAAAATTTAGATGCTTTTACATCTAATCCAGCTTCTTTTGCTTCAGCTAGAGTCATACCAACTGTTGCAAGTTCTGGATCAGTAAATGCCACAGCTGGCATACCGATGTAGTCAATAGCCACTGGTTTACCAGAGATTGCTTCAGCAGCAATTTTAGCTTCATAACTTGCTTTATGAGCAAGAGCAGCTCCAGGAGTAATGTCACCAATAGCGAAAATACTTTTCACATTAGTGCGTCCTTGTTCATCTACTTTAACTAATCCACGATCAGTCATCTCAACATCTAAAATTTCTAAACCTAATTCATCAGTATTTGGACGACGACCAACAGTCACCATAACATAGTCAGCTTCGATTTTTTCTTCTTTACCGTCTACTTCATAAGTAACTGTAACATTATCACCATTATCAACAGCTTCTTTAGCCATTGCATTAGTAACAACTTTAATACCTTTTTTATCAAATTCTTTTTCAACTAATTTCACCATATCTTTTTCAAAAGTTGGTAAAATTTGTGGAGAACCTTCTAAAATCGTTACCTCAGCTCCAAGGTTAGCATAAGCACCACCTAATTCAGCACCAATGACCCCGCCACCTACGATAACTAATTTTTTAGGAACTTCAGCTAGGTTCAATCCACCTGTTGAATCAAGAACACGTCCACCAAATTTAAATCCTTTGATTTCAATTGGGCGAGAACCAGTTGCTACAATGGCATGATTAAATGAATACGTTTGAGCAGCATCTTCATCAATTACACGTAAAGTATGTTCATCTACAAAGAATGCTTCCCCGCGGATAATTTCAACTTTGTTCTTTTTAAGTAAGCCTTCCACTCCACCTGTTAACTTGCTAACAACTGTGTTGTTTTTCCAGTCTTGAGTTTTAGAAAAATCAAGAGTGACGTTATCTGCTGCCACACCAAAAATTTCTGAATGTTTTGCTTCTTGGAATTTATGTCCTGCACTAATCAGTGCTTTTGAAGGAATACATCCAACGTTTAAACAAACGCCTCCGATGTATTCACGTTCAATAATAGCTACTTTTTGTCCCATTTGAGCGGCACGAATAGCAGCAACATAGCCACCAGGTCCTGATCCAATGACAACTGTATCTAATTCTACTGCGAAATCTCCTACTACCATTGAGTTCTCACCTTAACCTTCCATTAATAATAATTCTGGGTCTGCTAATAAACGTTTGATGTTATTCATTGCTTTTTGAGCAGTTGCACCATCAACAATACGGTGGTCAAAACTTAATGATAATTTCATCATACGTCCTACTGATAATTCACCTTCAGCGTTAACGACTGGTTGTTGAGTAATTGTACCAACACCTAAAATAGCAACTTCTGGGTAGTTGATAACTGGTGTAAACCAACCGCCACCAACTGAACCAATATTACTAATTGTTACTGTTCCACCACGCATATCAGCTGCTGTTAACTTACCTTCGATAGCTAATGCTGCTTTTTCGTTAATCTCATCGGCAATATCAAACATGCTCTTAGTGTTAGCTTGTTTCACGTTTGGTACATATAAACCATGATCAGTATCAGTTGCAATGCCGATATTGTAGTAGTTTTTGTATACAATTTCATCTGTTGTATCATCAATAGATGCATTTAATGTTGGGAATTCTTTCATTGTTGCAGTTAGTGCTTTAACAACATATGGTAAGAATGTTAATTTAGTATCTCTAGCTGCTGCAATATCTTTGAATTTCTTACGGTGATCCCATAATTTAGATACTTCAACGTCATCATGTAATGTCACATGAGGTGCTGTGTGTTTACTATTTACCATTGCTTTAGCAATTGCTTTACGCGTTGGTGTCATTTTTTCTCTTACTTCTAATTCAGGAGCACCAACAAATGCTACTGCTGCTTTAGCATCTTTTGGAGTAGCTGATGTTTCTTTAACTGGTGCTGCTTCAACACTTGCACTTTGAGTTTCCACTACAGTTTCTGAACCAAAGTTATCAATATCTTCACGAACAACACGTCCACCTTTACCAGTTGGTGTTACTAATGTGATATCCACACCTTTTTCACGTGCATGTTGACGTACTGAAGGCATAGCTAAAACACGTTTTCCTGGTGTTCCAGTTGGTGTTGTCGATACTGGCACTACTGGTGCAGAAGTTGCGGCAGGTGTAGATACAGAAGTCGCAGCTGACATTGCATCATTGTGTCCTGGTGCATCGATTTCTACTAATACATCACCAACGTTTGCTACAGTACCTTCAGATACTAAAATGTTAACCACTTTTCCTGTTACTGGAGAAGGAATTTCTTCTACTGATTTATCATTTTGTACTTCAAGTAATGTATCATCTTCATTAATTGTTTCACCTACAGCTGCAAACCATTTTACGATTTCGCCTTCTGCAATTCCCTCACCAATATCTGGTAATTTGAATTGGAATACGCCACCTGTACTTGTTGGTGCTGATGCAGTTTCTACTGCTGCTTCAACTTTTGCAGGAGTATCATCTGACTCATGTCCTGGTGCATCAATTTCTACTAACACATCACCAACATTTGCTACAGATCCTTCTGGAACAACTACTGATAATACTTTTCCTGTTACCGGAGAAGGAATTTCTTCTACTGATTTATCGTTTTGTACTTCTAATAATGTATCATCTTCATTAATTGTATCGCCTTCTTTAACGAACCATTTTACGATTTCGCCTTCTGCAATACCTTCACCAATATCTGGTAATTTAAATTTAAAAGCCATCTATTAACTCTCTCCTTACTTTCATTCCACAAGTTCTGGGATTAAAATTCGTAAATTTCTCTTACTTTTGCTTCAATATCAGAGGCATTTGGTAACCATGAACCTTCTGCTTGTCCAAATGGATAGATTGTATCTGGTGCTGAAACGCGACCAATTGGAGCTTCTAGTGAAAGAACGGCTCTTTCTGAGATTTCTGATACAACTTGAGCAGCAACACCTGCTTGTTTTTGAGCTTCTTGAACAACAACAACACGACCAGTTTTTTCAACTGTTGCAATAATTGTTTCAATATCAAGTGGTGCAACTGTTCTAAGGTCGATGATTTCTACTGAAATACCATCTTTTTCTAAAGCTTCAGCAGCTTTAATAGCTTCACGAACCATAGCACCGTAAGTAATAACTGATACATCAGTTCCCTCACGTGTGATAGCAGCTTTATCTAAAGGAACTGTGTAAGCTTCTTCTGGAACTTCTTCACGGAATGAGCGGTATAATTTCATATGCTCTAAGAAGACAACTGGGTCATTATCACGAATTGCTGAAATTAATAATCCTTTAGCATCATATGGGTTACTTGGAATAACAACACGGATACCAGGAGATTGAGCAATCAAACCTTCTAAGTTATCAGCATGTAATTCTGGTGTATGAACACCACCACCAAATGGTGCGCGAATTGTAATTGGCATAGTACGAGTACCACTCATACGGAAACGAGTACGGGCCATTTGTGCTACGATTTCATCCATCACTTCAAAAACGAAACCAAAGAATTGGATCTCAGCAACTGGACGGAAGTTTTCTAAGGCTAAACCAAAGGCTAAACCACCAATACCAGACTCTGCAAGTGGTGTATCAAATACACGGTCTTTACCAAATTTTTCTTGTAGGCCTTCAGTGGCACGGAAAACCCCACCATTATTACCTACGTCTTCCCCAAAGATTAATACATCTGGATTTGCTTCAAGTTCTAAAGCTAGTGCATCTGTGATTGCTTGGATCATTGTTTTTTGTGCCATAACTTATTTCGACTCCTTTGCTTTGAAAATATCAATTTGTTCTTGAATTGATTGTGGTTTAACTTCAAACATGTTTCCTAAGAATTCTGATACTTTTTGTTTTGGTGCAGCATCTGCTTCTTTAATAGCTGTTTTAATTTCTTCTTTAGTCGCTTCAATAATTTCTTCTTCTTTAGCTTCAGACCATAATCCCTTAGCTGTTAAGTATTTACGGAAACGAGTTAATGGGTCTTTTTCTACCCACTCACCTTCTGTTTCTTTAGAACGGTATCTTGTTGGATCATCACCTGATAAAGTATGTGGTCCATAACGGAATGTCAATGTTTCAATTAAAACAGGTCCATTTCCTGCTACTGCCCAATCACGTGCTGCTTTAGTTACTTTGTATACTGCAAGTGGGTCCATACCATCAACTTGAACACTTGGGATTCCTGCTGCCACACCTTTTTGAGCTAATGTTTTAGCTGCCGTTTGAACTTCACGTGGTGTAGAAATAGCATAGCCGTTGTTTTGGATAAAGAATACTGCGTTTGCTTTGTAAGCTCCTGCAAAGTTAATTCCTTCATAGAAGTCCCCTTGTGAAGAACCACCATCACCTGTATATGTAAAGGCTACGTTTGGTTTATTACGTTTTTTAAGACCAAGAGCAACACCTGCTGCTTGAACGTACTGAGCACCAATAATAATTTGTGGTGGGATAGCTTGTAGATCATCTGCATAAGCACTACCTGCTGCATGTCCTCTTGACCATAGGAAAGCATCTTTAAGTGGTAAACCATGTTGGATCAATTGTGGCACATCACGGTAACCTGGTAATAACACATCTTCTTTTTCCATTGCAAATTGACTAGCTAATTGACTAGCTTCTTGTCCAGCTGTTGGAGCGTAAAATCCTAAACGACCTTGACGGTTTAAAGCAGTTGAGCGTTGATCTAATACTCTTGCCCATACCATTCTTGTCATAAGTTCAACCATTTCGTCATCTGATAAATCTGGCATATACTCCTCGTTTACTACTTTACCATCCTTATCTAAGGCTTGAATTGTTGGAAAATCTGCATTGATATCTGCTAATAATGCTTCAAAATCAAGTGGGTTTAATTTTTTCTTCGCCATATTGTTACACAATCCTCTCTCTTTACAAATTATTATGTTGTTCTCAAATCTAAAAAAACTGTATTACTGTTCTTTTCATTTGACAAATACAATTTAACATGCAAACTCATGTAATGCAAGTAATGAGTTTCCATTTTTATTGAAAAAAACCTTTAAAATTCAGCATATCTTGTTGTAGTGAATTAAATCACTTGTTCATTTTTTTTCATACTTTTTTATTAAAAAAAGAGTGCTACTGTTTTAATCTGTACTATTTTCATAAAAAAACTGTTATATATCAAGTCTTAAAATATTGATTTTAAACGATTTCAATTTTTCACTTTTCTTCTTTCAAATTCATTACATTAGTTATTTAATTTTCAAAAAAAAGAGACGATAAAGATTATGTCTCTTTTCAAAAATACAATACTGTCTTTTTATTTAGAAAGTGATTTTATTCACTTTATATTTATATCCATTTATTATATTTTTTAATATAAATTTGTTTAATGATTTGTTGGAATATGAGATAAGCTAACGTAATACCAATAAACCAACCCCAATATTCTCCAGGTAATAGCCCAAAATCAAAAGCATTTCTAACAGGCTCAACTAAAATAATTAATACACCAGAAATTAATGCCAAAACACTCATTAACATCATTTGTGGACTTGGCATACTTTGGAAGAACGGTATTTTTTCAGTTCGAATAACATAAACCACTAATGTTTGCGTAAACAAACCAACTAAGAACCATCCTGATTGGAATACACTTTGATCAGCTATAGTATTTGCTCCAATAACAAACCACATCACCACAAAGGTTAAAATATCAAAGATACTACTAATTGGCCCAATAAAGAGCGTAAATTTCTTCAAATTAGCAATATCAAATTTAACTGGCTTCATAATTTGATCTTCATCCACGTTATCCCAAGGAATAGCTAGTTGAGCAATGTCATAAATCAAATTTTGAATTAGAAGCTGAATTGAAATCATTGGTAAAAATGGTAAAAAGGCACTTGCAACTAAAACTGAGAACACATTCCCAAAGTTTGAACTAATAGTGATCATAATATATTTCATCATGTTTTTAAATACTTTACGGCCTTCAATAACTCCGTCCTCTAAAACGGTTAAGCTCTTCTCAAGTAAGATAATAGAACTAGCTTCTTTTGTAATATCGGCTGCAGTATCAACAGAAATACCTACATCTGCTGTTCTAAGAGCAGGCGCATCATTAATCCCGTCTCCCATAAACCCAACTGTTTCTCCTTCTTCTTTTAGCACACGAATAATTCTAGCTTTTTGCATTGGGTTTAATTTAGCAAATAAATGAGACTCTTTGACTGCTTGTTTTAACTCATCGTCATCCATATTGTCAATGTCTACACCGATGTAGGATTTATCAACAGCAATACCAACATCTTTACAAACTTTTCTTGATACAATTTCGTTATCTCCTGTTAACACTTTTACTTCTACACCGTGTTGGTGAAGAGATACTATTGCTGTAATAGCTGATTGTTTAGCTGGATCTAAAAATCCTACAAAACCAACTAAGATCATATTAGACTCATCAGCTACTGTGTAAGTGGCATCAGAATGAACATCACGCTTATAGGCAACAGTAATCACACGCATGCCTCGCTCATTCATCTCTTTATTAACTTGTGCCATTTGCTCCATTAACTCATCTGTCAAAGGAACAATCTCGTCATTAATTTCGACATATGAACAAACTTCTGCCATCTCTTCAACAGCACCTTTTGTTACCATGATTTGATGCCCATCATCATTCAGTGCAACCGTTAATCGGCGTCTAGAAAAATCAAAAGGAATTTCATCTATTTTTTCAATATGATGTGTATTCATTTTTTCAGGATGAGTTTCATAAAAGTTAATAATCGCATGATCCATTAAATTCTTCCAACCTGTTTGATAATTTGAATTTAAAAAGGCCATATCTAAAACTTTTTGATTATCATCACCAAAGGGGTTCACATGCTCAACTAGAACGACTCTATCTTCTGTAATAGTTCCTGTTTTATCTGTACATAATACTGTCATAGAACCTAAGTTTTGAATAGCATTTAATTCTTTAACAATCACTTTCTTTTTAGCAAGTGATTGGGAACCTTTTGCTAAGTTACTTGTCACAATCATCGGTAACATCTCAGGTGTTAAACCGACAGCAACTGCTATGGAGAAGAAGAAAGCTTGAGTCCAGTCGCCTTTTGATATCCCGTTAATTAAAAAGACAATAGGAAACAAAATAGTAACCATTTTTAAAAGCAACTTACTAATTCGATTTAAATCTTTATCAAAACTTGTCATCTCCCGAGACATACTAGCACTTTTGGCGATGTCTCCAAAGAAAGTATCTTGGCCTGTCTTTAGAATAATGGCTTCACCTTGACCACTTAAGACATCTGTTCCCATAAAAACTAAGTTATGTAAATCAATGGCAGAATGAGCATCGTCATCTGGTTGTTTCATTTTACCCGCTTCTAATTTTTCAACAGGCATCGACTCACCTGTTAAAGAAGACTGATTTACAAATAAATCCTTTGTCCAAATCAACACGCTATCTGCTGGAATCATATCTCCTGCAGACAAATAGACAATATCCCCTGGTACAATATCTTCCATGGGACGCTCCTTAACCTCACCATCACGCTTGACAGCACTTGTGTGTTTGACTAAGTCTTGTAAAGACATGGATTCTTTTTGAGCTTTGTAGTCTTGGGTAAAGCGAATAATAGCACTAATTAAAATCATAAGCCCCATAACAACAACAGCTTCATAGTCTTTTGTTAAGGCTGAAACAACTAATAATCCTGCTAAAACATAAGTAAATGGATCCATAAATGACTTAATAAAAACCACATACCAAGGTTTAGGCTTTTGAACGGCAACTTTATTCTCTCCAAACTCTTCTAAGCGCATCTTGGCATCCTCAGAGCTCAATCCTTCTGGTGAGGTTCTAAGGTCCATCATTAATTCTCTATCTGTTAAGGTTGACAAATGCTTTAAGTCGTCACTTTTATTCACATTTGTTTCTTCTTTTTTCACCACAACTCCTCCTTTAAAATAAAATAATTTTTGCTATATTAAAAAAAGCCTTAACTTAATAGTATCAGAACTGAGACTGTTTTCATAATAATACGAATTTCACCTGACAAAAACAAGAGAGATAAGAGATGCCAGATTTAAGTATATTTAGTATAATAACGATGACTAAGGGGGAAGCTTATGACTTATTTTACTTTAAATATCTCTCACTCTGATAATTCATGTCAAAGTGGTATTCAACATGGACTTAAAACCTATCAAGCACAACGTGTGTTTAATTTAACTGCTATCACAGCTTTATATAATACAGCAGTCTATGATAATTACGAAAACCCATTATTTATTCCTGAATCAAAGGTCATTATTGATCAAATTCAAACCGTATTTTCTGGCCCCACTCCTAATGCCGTAAAAATCGGAACTGTATTATCCAAAGAAAGTATGATAGCTATCACTGAGTTTTTATCAGCTTTTCCAAGTATTCCGATTGTTACTGAGATGACTGTTAAAATGAATGATGCTTTATTTAATGATTGGTGCCTAAGCATATTACCTATTGCTTCATTTGTTGTATTACCTAAAGACCAACTAGCTCGCCTCAAAGATATAAAAAAGCATATAAACAAAGAAGCCGTGATTATTATAATTAGCCCAACAGATATCTGTGTTGATAATTACAATAATACGACCTACTCACATTCACTAGATATGATGAGTATTGGAGATATCATAACAGCAAGTCTTGCTCGAGGTATGACTAGTTTTGAACAGATGTTTTAATAAAAAAAGAGAGGTTTATTGTCTACATTATTTATAGACTAATAAACCTCTCTTTTGGTTAACCTCGTTTTAATAATATTGAAATCCCTTGTCCACCACCGATACAAAGAGATGCGATACCATAAGTATCTTTTCTCTTTTGCATTTCGTGAAGCAAAGAAACCACAACTTTTGCGCCACTTGCACCAATAGGATGACCTAAAGCAATAGCTCCCCCGTTAACATTCACCTTATCCTCATCTAAATCCAGCTCTTTTATAACAGCAATCGACTGAGCAGCAAAGGCTTCATTTAATTCAAATAAATCAATGTCAGTTAAACTTAACCCTGATTTATCTATAACTTTTTTTATAGAAGGAACAGGTCCTAACCCCATATAATTCGGATCAACACCAGCACTAGCAAAAGCTTCTATATGACCTAATATCTCCATATCTAACTCTTTAGCTTTTTTGTAAGACATTAGCATAACACCTGCTGCTCCGTCATTAATACCAGAAGCATTACCAGCAGTGACTGTCCCACCTATTTTAAATGCTGGTTTCAAGCGACCTAATTTATCTATCGTGATACTAGGACGTGGATACTCATCTAGCGATACAATGTCCATTTCTTTATTTCTTGGGTTAGTGATAGTTATGTCAATTAATTCCTCTTTAAAACGATTTGTTTCAAGAGCATGTTTCACTTTTTTTTGACTGTTTAAAGCAAATTCATCTTGTTCTTGACGAGTGAGTTGGTATTTTTCAGCAATATTTTCAGCAGTAACTCCCATATGCTCTCCTGAAAAAGCATCTGTTAAACCATCTGAGAGAATCGTATCAATCACTACACTATTCCCCATTTTCTTGCCCCATCTTTCATCTTGTAACACGTAAGGAGCCTGACTCATATTCTCTGTCCCTAAGGCAATGACAACATCATTCTCACCTAACATAATCGACTGAGCTCCCAATAAAATAGCCTTTAAGCCAGATCCACATACTTTATTCACAGTAAAAGCAGATGATGTCTCTGGAATGCCTGCTTTTATACTAATTTGTCTTGCTATATTTTGACCATTGCCTGTTGCTAACACATTGCCTACAATAACTTCATCAACTTGAAACGGCTCTAAGTTAGCTGATTCTAATAACGATTGAGCGATACTCGTCCCAAGTTCCACAGCCGAGACACTTTTAAGTATTCCACCAAAACTACCAATAGGACTTCTTTTGGCTCTAACAATAACGACTTCTTCCATAATTCCCTCCACAAAAACATTATTTTTTCTTATTATGCCTAAAAAAAGAGATTCAGTCAAAATTATCCATAAAAAAAAGAGTCTGACTATTTAGCCAAACCCTTGTTAATATCATTTTAATCAGACACATGGTGGCACCGACTTAGTGCTGCTTCCTTCCAGACCTGACACAATTCATCAGCCCACCATTGTCCTAGCCTTACGGCAAATATTATTATACGTTATCTTCCTATAAATTACCAGCTTTTTTTTCAGCCTTTTTTCTTTTTCTTAATTCTTGAAAGAATAATGTTAGAATCTGACTACACTCATCTTCTAAAAGACCAGACTCAACATAACAGGAATGATTGAACCGGTTATCTTGTAATAAATTCATTAAAGATCCTGCTGTGCCACCCTTTGGATCTTTTGCACCATAATAGACCTTATCAATTCTTGACAATAAAATAGCTCCACTACACATCGGGCACGGCTCAAGCGTAACAAAAAGATGGGCTTGTTCTAATCGCCAACTATCTGTATGTCTATTGGCTTCCCTAATGGCAATCATCTCTGCATGTGTAGTAGCATCATTTGAAAATTCTCTTACATTATGACCACGTCCGATAATTTCACCATCTAATACAACAATTGCTCCAATTGGGACTTCACCCATTAACTCTGCTTTTTTTGCTTCTAGCAAAGCTTCTTTCATAAACATTTCTTTTTCCTCAATACTCAAACTAGGGGATCTTAGGAACATCTTTTCCCTCCTTATTATCAATAATTTAAAGTATTCTATGTTACACTAATTAAAATATGACACTTTTGTAAAGGATGATGACTATGACTCTTAATGAGTTACAACAAATTTATACTACAGGATTTTTTCAACAAGAAAAAACAACATCCACTGAGTACGTGATACTACCTATAGATCATGGCTGGTTTCACATTCCTTGTGAAAACTTAACAAAAACAGAAATTAAACTTCTAAAGACTTATTTTAATCAAACCAAAACAAACACTGATTTAATTAGCCACCCTTGGTACAATTACTTATTTGCAAATGGCACACTACCTCACTCCACTGATAGTTGCCGAATCATTCAAATACACCTAAAAAAAGAGTCACCCTTAAAAGATGACTGGTTGACTCATTTCACTAATCTATTTAATCAAGTTGAAGATGCCTTTTTCATTAATAGTACCACTGCTATCTTAATTGAAAAGCAAAATAGTATGTCTAGTAACATAGATGATATTAAAGCCATGCTTCTCACATTGGAAGCTGATTTTATGGTGCAAGCTACTATTTTTCTAGGTGCTTTTCATGAATTATCACCTAGATTTATAGACTTCTTCAAAGAAGAAAATCAGCTAGGGCTTACTTATGCTAAACATTTCCATGTCAATGATGTCTTTAATTTCCAGCATATTGCTTTGAATTATCTCACTCAAGAAACCATCGCAAAAAGTTCTATTATGACGGATATAAAAGCTAATCTACAACTTGATGAAGAGTTTATACAAATCATTCATACTCTTTGGGAGGAACAAGGCAATATCACTTCCACTTCTAAAAAGTTATATATCCACCGAAATACTTTACAGTACCGACTGGATAAGTTTTATGAGCGAACTGGATTATCACTTAAAAATATGAATGACTTGACTCTTTGTTACCTAGTCAGTCTTTAGTTTCGTCGGTTATTATTACCAAATAAAATAAATAAACGCAATAACTGTAAAAGTGACGTGATAGCTGCGGCAACATAAGTTAGGGCTGCGGCTTGAAGCACTTTTTTGGCCATTTTCAGCTCATCTTTTTCTAGGATGTGATTGTCACTTAGTATGGCTAAGGCTCTTCTTGAGGCATTAAATTCAACAGGTAACGTCACGACTTGGAAAAGAAATGTTAACGCAAAACACCAAAGTCCAATATTAACTAAAATCGGTGTGCTACTAAAGAATATAGCACCAACAAAAATCAAAGGAATTGAAATTTTAGCTCCAAAATTCACAACAGGTACTAGAGCAATTCTTAACTTTAGTGGACCATAACTTTTTTGATCTTGAACCGCATGTCCACATTCATGGGCTGCCACACCTATTGCAGCAACTGATGTTGATTCTGCTGTTGCTTGAGACAAACTCAGTACTTTTGTATGTGAATTATAATTATCAGTCAAATCTCCAGATATTTGCTGAACACCAACATCATTAATACCAGCATCTTGTAAGATCATCTTGGCAACATCTGTGCCTGTATACCCCTTTTTATTTCTTACTTTGTCATATTTTCGATAAGTACTATTAACAAAACTAGAGGCTAGCATGGAAATGAACATTCCTATGATAACCAATATATAAGTACTATCGAAGTAAAATGGCATAAACATCGTATCCCTCCTTCATTACTTATATTTCATATTGTAACAGATTTCTTTTGTTTTTTTTAGCAAAAGAAAAAAGTTTAAAAAATTTATATACTGTTTAATAATTGTTGATTAATTGAATTGTTTCGTATTGGAAAGTAGATTTATTATTTGAAATAATGTATCTTTAATATACTAATAATAGTATCTATTGAAAAGAAAGGTCGTGACATATATGCGTAGTCTTTTAGACACCCCAACTCAAAGAAGATTAAATATTTTAGAGCAGTTAAATCAAGCTTCTGGGTGGATAAATTCAAACCAATTAGCTGAAAATAACCATGCTTCTTTAAGAACCATTAATAATGATATCAGCTATTTAAGAGAGCATTGGTATCCTAAACTTATTATCGAAACTTCTAAAAAAAATGGTATTCGTTTAAAAATACAACCAAATACACATATTTCATTAGTCTATCAGCATATATTAAAAAATTCCGATGCTTTCAGACTGCTAGAAGCAGTTTTTTTCGATACCACTTTGAGTATTGAAAAATGGGGAGAGCGTCTATTTATTAGTGAGTCCTCTCTTTATAGAATCACTAATGACATTGCTCAAATTATTAAACTGTACGGACTTAATCTAGAAAAAAAAACATGTAAAATCATCGGTGATGATGAGTTTTATGTTCGTTTTTTTTATTCAAACTTTTTTTGTGAAGCTCATGATATGACTGAGTGGCCCTTTCCTTCTGATAAAAAGACAACTATTGAATTCGTTAAACGTATTATAGCTCATTTTAACATTGCTGTTGATGATCGTGATTTGTTAGATATTGCTTATGTTTTAAACGTCAGTTTAGTCAGACAAAGTCAGGGATTTTTTATTACTGGTTATTCTGATGATTTATTTACTCAACAAATGAAAGACTCTTTACATGATTCCCTAGATGTATTACAACCTTTAGCGGATACTTATGGTGTGACTCTTGATGAGAAGGTCATGACTGACTTAATGTTTGCACTATACTACCACTTAATTAATTGGGATTCTGAAGAGGAATATTTATTTATCTCAGAACAAATCAATCAACTTTTAAAAAATGTCCGCTCTGTTTTTGATTTAACCTTAACAAATGAACTATCAAGTAGAATTGAATCTTACATGACTCACCTTTATTTGATGCATAAAGTTTATCCGTTTCCTGACTATACTATTTTTAATCAACACTTTTATAATGCTATTGCAATTAGACAACTTTTCCCTTTAATGAGTTTAGTCATTGAAAAGGAATTAATTAAACTAGAAAATAGTACTAATTTCCCGTGGCATACTGATTATTATTACGTTATTTTATATACCTTAATGATTAAATGGTCTGATCTTCCTTTTCTATTAGAGAAGAAAAAAGAAAAAGTTAAAGTCCTAGTCATCAGTGACTTTAGTAGTGATCATTCTGAGTTTTTAGCTGATATGATTGAAAATAAATTTGGACAAAAAGCCATTGTGGATAATTTTACCGATTCTGTCATTTTTTTAAATGACTTACCAGATGATTATTTTAATGCTTATGATATTATAGTGAGCACGATTTGTTCAAACTCTTTACCTGATGAAAAATTAATCTCAATCGACAATATTCCATCTGACAATAATTGGCGTGAAATAAGACAAGCTATCAATAGAACCCAAAAAGTTAATGATAAAGTTGTTAACCACTTGAATAAAAACTACCGTTAGGAGGCGACTATGGCTGCTGCAATTCTCTACTTCATCAAGGATATTCTAATTAGCCTATCCTTGATTATAACGGTAACTTTAGTGCTGTATATCGTTAGTATTAGGCAATTTTTAAAAGAGGATAAAGGAGACATCTTATTTTCAGAACATACAGGTGCTTCTCCCTTAAGACCTAGCCAAAATATTTTATTAGGTATTGCCATGGGATTTATGCTCTTTTTCATTTCACATAATATTATTAATTTACCTGTTCCTGGTATGTTACCAATGGATATACGATACCTTTTAGTATTTTTTATTGTTTATTACGGGTCCCCAATTGTAGGGTTTTATAGTATCACCACACTAAGTATCACTAAATTAATACAATACATACTGGTTCATGATTCTTCTGTTATTCATATAAATAATACCATTTTAATGTATTTATTATTAATTATCGCCTCATTTATTTATAAAAGAAAAATACCTCCTAAACGAGCGTCCTACATTTACCTTGGTCTAACTTTATTACTCCGGATTGCTTCCTATGATTTGTCAAATGCCGTAACTTGGACTTATACAGATACACCAATAAGCTACTTACATCTACTTATCTTTATCTTGACTATGTCTGGTATTTTTTTATTTACGTCATGGTTCATTAACCAATTCATCAATATTTCACAACAAATTGGATTCTATCAAAGAGAAGCTATTTACGATAAGCTAACCAATCTCTATAAAAAAGACGCCTTTTTCTTCTTTTTAAATCATGCTCGTAATGATTTGATTTATCATAAAAAAACCTTATCTGTGGCCATTATAGATATTGATAATTTTAAACAAATTAATGATAATTACGGACATTTAGCCGGGGATAAAGCTCTAGTACACACATCTCATCTACTTTTAACTAACAGTGATGTCACCCAAGAAGCTAAATATTGCCGACTTGGTGGGGATGAAATTGGGGTTGTCTTCAACATAGATAACAAAGATCCTTATGATATGCTTTATGAAAAAATTAAACTTTTTCTAAATTGCAACATTAAGTTAGCCACTCTGGTAAAAATATCTAAATATCAGTGTTATTTTATTGAACCCCTTACTTACCAACATGTTTTGATCTTTAGATTTTGAATTTCTTCTAAAAATAATGTTGCTGGTTGTCTATAGTCTAAAATTTTACGCGGCAAAAGATTAACTTTTTCAGTAGCCAGTTGTATGAACTGCTTTGAGTAGTGACAGATAGGCGTTCCTTTCGGAACAAATTGCCGTAATAAACCATTATGTCTTTCGTTTGTTCCTCGTTCCCAAGATGAATAAGGGTGAGCAAAGTAGATATCAGTCATTTGTTGCAGAGTATCATCAAGTGAGCTAAATTCACTGCCATTATCAGCAGTAATCGATTGAAATATGCTACTAAATCGGGCTCTTCCAAACTCATATTTTAACTGTTTAATAGCGTAACTAACAGACTCTTCAGTATGATCATCTAGAACAACAGTAATCATGTAGCGAGTTTTTCTTTCAACAAGTGTAAGTAGAGCATTATCATCTTTAGATTTTGAACCAATGACACTGTCTATTTCCCAATGACCAAACTCTTGTCTAGAATCAATTTTGCTAGGTCGTTCATCAATTGATTTTCCAAGAGCTTTTTTATGCTGACGACTTCTTTTCTTTTTAGGTGATAGTCTAACTTTCATCTTGAGATGATGATTTCTGACTGGTAAAAAACCTTTATCAATATAGTTATAAAGTGTCTTAGTAGAAACAATAGGTTTATCCCAAGTCCCTAAAGACTTGATAAAGCCAACAATTGCATCTGGTGACCAATTAAAGTCTATCATTTGTTTACAAGCATAATTAATAAAATCAACAGCACTAACTAGCTTAGATTTCGAACCACAGCGTTTCCTGTTTTCTATGTATTTAGCTTGCCCCGTATCAGCAAAATAGAGTTGTTTAGGTTTCTTATTTTCTTTGATTTGCGTGGTCGTTCCTCGTTTAAGCTCATTACTTATTGTTTGATGGTGTCGGCCTAATCGTCTACCAATTTCTCTATTAGAGTCTCCCATATTATGCCAAACTTCAATAAGCTGCCTTTCCTTTAAGGAAAGATGTTTATAACTAGATGTCTTTGTGTTATTCTTAATTTTCACCATGATAAAAATTCCTTTCGTTGTTGGGTAGTTACTTCAATGATACACGAATTTTTACCATGGTGTTTTTTTATTATTTTAGAGTGGCTAACTTGATTTTACAACTAAGCAAATTAAACTTTTTAAGAAAACACCACTTATTTATAAAGAGCAAACCATTGATATCACTTTGTCTTGCGGACTTGTGATTATGCACTTACAAGATGTTCAAACTGATGTGCCAAACTCAAATCAAATTTTTACATTAGCTGATGAAGCTCTTTACGAGGCAAAAAAAGATGGGAAAAATAAAATCATGGTTAAGCGTATTTATTTAAACAAAAAGAAGGAGAAAGACAATTTTTACGTCTTTCTCCTTCTTTTTATTATTTACCTGATAAATGTTTGTATGTTTGTGCCTTCTCAATAGCCTCATCTGCTGATTTTTCAAGTAGATGAGTTGCCTCTTCTTGACTATCTAACACGTTTTCTAATGAAGAAAAACGTGACTGGAAATTAAAGAAATCAGGAAGTGTATCAAAATCCGCTTTTTTATAGTCAATTTTTAAAGGTTCTTTACCTTTTAGTGCTAACTCTGGGTTAAACCTGTATAATGGCCAGTACCCAGACTCTACAGCTTTTTTGGTTACTTCAATCGCTTCGCTCATCCCGCCTTGAATACCATGATTAATACATGGAACATAACCAATGATAAGTGATGGACCAGGGTAGCTTTCAGCCTCTGCAATAGCTTTAATTGTTTGTGTTGGATTAGCATTCATAGCTATTTGTGCCACATAAACATTGCCATAAGTCATCGCAATCATACCTAAATCTTTTTTAGCTGTTCTTTTTCCTAATGAAGAAAATTTTGCAATAGCGGCTGTTGGTGTTGCTTTTGACGTCTGACCACCAGTATTGGAGTAAACCTCATTATCCATAACAAAAATATTAACATCTTCACCACTAGCAAACACATGATCTATCCCACCAAAACCAATATCATAAGCCCAACCATCACCACCAATAATCCACTGGCTTGGTTTCACAAATAAGTCTCGCTTATCATAGAGCATATTTAGTTTTTCTAAGCCTCCTTTTTCTTCTAATAGTGCAGCTTCTAATTTAGTAGAACGTTGACGTGAGCCATCCCCTATGTTCATATGTTCAATCCAGTCATTCATCAACTCTCTTAGACTTTCTGAACCCAGGCCTTCATCAAGAATTGTTTTCATTAAGTTGGCCACATGCTCACGCTGTGTTTTATTTGCTAAATACATTCCTAAACCAAATTCAGCATTATCCTCAAATAAAGAATTACTCCAAGCAGGTCCTTGTCCAGCTTCATTTGTTGTATAAGGTGTTGCAGGAGAAGATGCTCCCCAAATTGACGAGCAACCTGTGGCATTAGCCATTAACATTCTATCACCGTAAAGCTGGGTTAGTAATTTAACATAAGTCGTCTCCCCACATCCAGAACAAGCTCCTGAAAATTCCATTAATGGTTTCTCAAATTGTGAACCTTTAATAGACTCTAATTTTTTAACTGGATTGTCTTTTTGTTTTAAGGTCATTGAAAAGGCCCAGTTAATTGCCTCTTCTTTTTGTTCTTCATATGGTTTCATCACTAAAGCTTTGTCTTTTACTGGACAAATATCCACACATAATCCACATCCCGTACAATCTTCAAGAGACACTTGAATACGATACTTAACCCCATCAGCACCACGCATGTCACGTGTAATGTAACCACTTGGCGCTTCTTCCATTTCTTCTTCGTCAACTAAAAATGGACGAATAGCTGCATGAGGACAAATAAAAGCACACTCATTACACATCGTACAGGCACCTGGTTGCCACTCAGGTACTTCTAAAGCAATACCTCGTTTTTCAAAGGCTGCTGTACCAAGTGGGATGCTCCCATCAATCATCTCATTATCAATCAATGTTTTAACACTTAAGTCATTACCTTCTTGTCTATTCACTGGTTCTAGAATTTCTCTAACATATTTTGGTTTAGATAAATCGACTTGACTTTCTTTTAATTGAATCTCTGCCCACTCACTAGGAATGTCAACTTTAGTTAAAGCTTCAAGGGTCAGATCAATTGCTTTTTGATTTTTTTCCACAATAACTGCTGACTTATTACCATATGCTCCCTCAACTTCTTCTTTTAAATAAGTTAGATACTCTTCTTGGGGCATTAATTTGTTTAATTCAAAAAAGGCTGTTGACATAACTTGATTAATTCTACGACCTAATCCAACCTCTCTGGCAATTGACAAAGCATCAATAATGTAAAAATGAGCTTTTTTATCAGCTAATTGTTTTTTTATTTTTTTAGGTAGAAGCCGTAATACACGCTCCTTATCCCACGTTGTATTAAGTAGAAACGTTCCGCCTTCTTTTAAGCAATCAATTAAATCATATTGATGCAAGTAAGACCCGTTGTGACAGCCTATAAAATTAGCTGTATCAATTAAATATGGTGCATCGATTTTTTCTGGGCCAAAGCGCAAGTAAGATGTGGTTAGACCTCCTGATTTTTTAGAGTCATAAGCAAAATATCCTTGAGCATATAAATCAGTATGATTCCCAATGATTTTAATTGCTTGTTTATTAGCTCCCACTGTTCCATCAGAACCAAATCCCCAAAATTTCGCTTGGTAAGTCGACTTTGGTAATAAATCGATTGTATCACCAACTGGTAGTGATAAGTGGGTCACGTCATCATTGATACCTATTGTAAAGCGGTATAATAATTTATCTACAGGACCAGCTAAGTGATCAAAAACAGCTTTTATCTGATTTGGCGGTACATCTTTTGACCCTAGACCATACCTACCCCCAATAACAATCGGACGATTTGGGTGTCGGTACATCGCACTTTGAATATCTAATAACAAAGGCTCACCATCAGCTCCAGGTTCTTTTGTTCTATCTAAGACAGCTATTCTTTCTACTGTTTTTGGTAGTTTTTCTAAAACATTCTCAGTTGGAAATGGACGATATAAATGAATATTTAAGTGAGCGACCTTTTTACCTGATTGATTTAGATAATCAACAGTTTGTCTGATAGTAGCTGAAACTGACCCCATAGAGATAATTACCTCTGTTGCCTCTGGATCACCGTAATATGTCGTTAAGTCATAATTTGTTCCTCTAATATGATTAATCTCATTCATATATTTTTGAACAATTTTAGGTACTTGGTTATAATGCTCATTTACCGTTTCTCTTTGTTGAAAATGAATATCAGGATTTTGCGCCGTCCCTGATACACTAGGATGATTGGGATTCATAGCACGTTTTCTAAAATGAGCTAGAGCCTCTTGATCTACTAATTTAGCTAACAGATCATACGGGATAACCTCAATTTTTTGAATTTCATGGCTCGTTCTAAACCCATCAAAAAAATTCATAAAAGGTAAACTAGCCTCTAAGCTAGCTAAATGAGCTACTCCTGATAAATCCATCACCTCTTGCACAGATCCTTCAGCTAGCATACAAAATCCTGTTTGCCTAGCTGCCATAACATCCCCGTGATCTCCAAAGATACTAAGAGCATTAGTTGTAACAGCACGTGAAGCAACATGAAAGACAGTTGGAAGTAATTCACCAGCAATTTTATACATATTAGGAATCATCAGTAACAGACCTTGTGAAGCCGTATAAGTAGATGTTAGAGTTCCTGCTTTTAATGAACCATGAACAGCTCCTGCAGCTCCTGCCTCTGATTGCATATTCACAATCTTTAAAGGCTCATCAAATATATTTTTTCTTGATTTAACTGACCAGCTTTCAACAACTTCTGCCATTGTTGAACTGGGGGTGATAGGATAAACTGCTGCAAGTTCTGTAAAAGCATAGGAAATATAAGCTGCTGCTGTATTCCCATCCATCGTTATTTTTTTTAATTCTGTCATTTTTTTACCCTTCTTTTTCTAAATAAAAAAGGCTGACGAAGGACTTGTCAACCTTAGTTTATCATTATTTCAAATCGTCAAACTCAGCGTTTTTTATTCCACACGTGCTGCTAAGGTTTTAACAAATGTTTCTAAGCCTTGTGCATCATCTTCATCTGCTTCATGTTCAATCATCACTAAATCAGCACCCATTGAGGCACCTGTCTTTTTAAATTGTTCAACGAAATCTTTGGCAGACTGACAGTAAAATTCACCATACTCTGTATCACCACTACCAACAACACCAAAGTATTTTCCTGATAAATCTTCTTCTTTTAATTCTTCAAAGAAGTCTTCTATTTCAAAAGGTAAATCACCATCACCATAAGTATACGTTGCAACAATACAAATGTCAGCATCTTCAAAAAAGTCTGGGTCAACATCTGAACATTCCTCACGTTCAACACTCATGCCCTCATCAATGAATAACTCTTCAACAATTTCAGAAATCCCCTCAGTATTACCAGTCATACTTGCATAAACTATTTTTACTAAAGCCATCTATTATCTACCTCTCTTGTTTTTATTATATATATTTTCACAAGCATTCTCATCTAGAATTTTAACATAATTACAATACTTTATGAACACAGATTTTCTAAAAATGTGAAAATTATTACTTTTTTTCCTAAATTATTCTCACACAAAAGGAGATATCATCTCTTTATCAAAAGATAATATCTCCCATATTCATATTACTAAATAACTTCAATAACTGAAAATAGCCAAGCATCAGGCTCATCTAGTAGTTTAGGATTATTTAGTGCCTCTTCATTCACACGAACAACTTTTCCTTCTACTGGCGATTCGTACTCTACCACAGCTTTTTCTGCTTCTAACTCAATAACTGGCTCACCTAATTTGATTAATTGATCAACTTTAGGCAACATCGCAAAAGTGATACTACCTAAGTCATCTTGAGCTTGAGCTGTTAGACCAACTGTGATCACTTCTTTATCAGTTTTAAACCATAAATTTCCTTGTGACATGACATACCCTCCTTATTATTTAAGCAATAGCTCTTCGTATTGTTCTTCTTTAAATCCTAATAAAACTTTATCTCCAACAACTAAAATTGGACGCTTAATTAACATACCATCTACAGTTAGCCTTTGAGCTGCTTCTTCTTTTGTGAACGTGTTAACTATTTCTTTTAAATTTTGTTCTCTATAACGCCCACCACTGGTATTAAAAAAACGACGAATTGGATAATCATTATCACTCATCCATGTTACTAATTGCTCTTTTGATGGTGGTGTTTCAATCATGTTGATGACATTATACTCGATATGATTAACATTTAGCCAAGCTTGGGCTTTCTTACATGTTGAACATTTTGGATACCAATAAAAAGTTGTCATTAAATCGTCCTCATTTCTTTATTTTCGGTTTCATGTATCAGTATATCATATTATAAAAAAAAGAATAAAAGCTTTCCTGTCATTTTTATTTTTTTATGATAAACTAGTGTGAGTTAACATGTGTTTAACCGAATTTTGAGTAGGAGGTAGCAATATGTCTAGGTCTTCAAACAAGGAAGATTATTTAAAAGCAATTTATGAAAACGACGGCATTGATACGTTTGTATCTAACAAGGCTCTTTCCACACATCTTAAAGTCTCACCTGCTTCTGTTAGTGAAATGGTTGAAAAACTTCAAAAAGATGGTCTCATTGAATATAAACCTTATACCGGGGCAAAACTTACGGAGGATGGTTTAAAGCAAACGATTATGATTATTCGTAACCACCGTATTATTGAGACATTTTTATTTGATAAACTAGGTTATTCATTACCTGATTTACATCACTTATCAGAAGAGTTGGAACATGTTAAAGATTCTGTGTTTTTTGAGCGACTATATAATTTTTTAAACCAACCCGAAAACTGCCCTCATGGTGGTATTATCCCAACGGAAACACATTTTAGAGAACCTGCTACTATTCCATTAACTGACTTTGAAAAAGGACAAAATGTTGTCATTAAGCGTGTTATGGATGATGTGTCGATCTTAACTTTTTTAGATTCCATTAACTTATCTATTGGTGATACAATTCATATCAATCAAGTAGATGATTTCAATGAGTTAATTATCTTTTCAATTAATGATAATAACACACCTCATCACATCAGCTTTAAGCAAGCACAAATCATTTTTTCAAATAAATAAAAGACCGTCTATCAAAAAATTTAAGCTTTTTTGATAGACGGTCTTTTTAATATATTCTGTTGTTATTTATACGTCATCTTCTTTGTTTTCTTTTATTAATTGATTCACCATATTATGTCTCAATTCAGATAATTCAATCTCTTTTTCCTTTAATTGAGCTTCTAAATCTTTGATTTGATAGTGACTATTAGCATCCATGTGAGCTGTTTCATCTTGAGTGTGGTGATGTATTTTTGCTTCTAACTCTTTAATCGCTCGATTTTTTTTCCATATACTACTTGTTGTTCCAATTAAAGCAATTAAAGCCCCTACTATGACAGATATGATGATGATTAGTACTAAAGGAACTCTTTTTTCAGCAAAAATAAAATTAATGTTAACAGGTTGGGCATTAATCACTGCAAACAACACTACTACAAATAATAAAATCAACATAATAATTAACTTTGTTGTATTTTTCATCATGACCTCCACTTTACTTTTTATTAAATAAACTACCTGCTAAATAATCACCTAATTTAGGAAATAAATGATAGCCTATACTTCCCATTTCCATTATGAAAGGCGTATTTATCTCACGCTTACTTTTTCCATAAATACTCACTATTTTTCTAGCTAGATATGCAGGTTCTATCGCCATTTTTCCAATGTTTTCTAAATAATTGCCTGTTGGATCTGCTGTTTCAAAAAAATTAGTTTTAATTGGCCCTGGATTAATCGTTGTAACTTTTATCCCTAAAGGTTTCACTTCCAAGCGAAGAGCATTGGAGAAACCAATCACAGCAAACTTACTAGCAGAATAAACACTAGATTTTGGTGTTGCCATTTTCCCAGCTTGAGAAGCAATATTAATAATGTGTCCTGAACCTACTTTTGCCATCATTAAAGCTATATGCTGTGTTAAGGTCATTAAGCCTAATACATTAACAGACATCATTTTTTTCATATCTTCATAAGACATATCTAAAAAGTTAGTAAATAAACCTACTCCAGCATTGTTCACTAAAATATCAACATGACAGACTGTCTCTTTTACTACAGCTATGGCCTTCATCACACTATCATAATTTGAAATATCCAAAGAAATAACATATACAGGCTGTTTTGACAAACTATGACAAACATCTGCCACTCTTTGCAATTTATTTATATTCCTAGCACACAACACTAAAGTAGCTTGTTTCTTAGCTGATTCATAGGCAATCTCTTCACCTAAACCACTAGAAGCTCCAGTGATTAAGACAACTTTTCCTAATAATTTAGCAGACATACACTAACTAACCTCTTTCTCATTTTTTCAACGGAATATCAAATGTATCAAAATCTTTTACAATCTTACTATTTGGAAAAATAGTTTGAGCTTCTTCTTCTAGCTCTAAAGCTTGTCTACCTAAATATCTTGCACTAATATGAGTTAAAAATAATTGATCCACTTCTGATTTATAAGCAACAGAAGCTGCTTGTAAACTGGTAGAATGATAATAACTTTTAGCCATTTTACTTTCACTACCACCAAAAGTGCTCTCATGAACTAACACGTTAGCATGTTTTGACAACACAAAGCAATTAGGGTGAAGTCTAGTATCACCAAGTATAGTCACTACACGGCCCTTAATGGTATCTCCTACAAAATCTTTCCCATCAATCACACGACCATCAGCTAAAGTTACCACTTGACCACTTTTGATATCTTTATAAATTGGGCCTGGCGGTATTCCTTCTGC
This sequence comes from Vagococcus jeotgali, assembly GCF_035918315.1. NCBI lineage: Bacteria > Bacillati > Bacillota > Bacilli > Lactobacillales > Enterococcaceae > Vagococcus > Vagococcus jeotgali. The sequence goes on from NZ_CP142146.1 coordinate 1,478,613, forward strand.
TTTTAATTTTTCAACATTTAATTCACCAATATGATCCTTTTCTACAACTCGGTAACCAAAGCACTCTATTCTATGATCTAAGTGCTCACAGTAAACACTAAATGTTTGATCATCAAAAATCAAACCTGTTTCGGTTATTTCATAATAGTTAATTGGGTATTTTAAATGCGTACCTGACACTTTTAAACTCATTTCTAAAAAATCCTTAATGCCTTTTGGACCATATATATCTAAAGCATCTTCCCCACCTTGAAATGAGCGACTACTAACTAAACCAGGTAAACCTAGTATATGATCACCATGTGAATGAGTAATAAATATCTTTGTGATTTTTCTTGGTCGAATGGTTGTTTCTAATATCTGTTGTTGAGTTCCTTCACCACAATCAAATAACCAGACTTCATTTCGCTCGTCTAGTAATTTTAATGCGATGCTTGTAACGTTTCTTTGTTTAGATGGTACGCCTGCACCTGTTCCTAAAAATTGTAATTCCATGATTTTCCTACTTTTCTTTTTATCTTTGTCTCTTTCATCTATCTTACTATCTGTTAATGGTCTAAACAAGTTATTTTAGACAAAATAAGGCATCAAACACTTAAAGTCAGCAAATGATTATAGCGTTTGATGCCTTATGATGACGTTTTATAGAGTATGACGTAGCTTAGTCAACAAATTCAAAGACAAAATCTTTAATTCTAACTAAATCTCCATCTTTAGCTCCCATAGTTCTAAGTGTTTCATCTACACCCATACCACGTAGTTGACGAGCAAATTTCATTGTACTTTCCTCACGGTCAAAGTTAGTCATTGTAAACAGTTTTTCTAACTTATCACCTGATAAGACCCAAGTAGAATCATCATCTCTGGCAACTGTGAATTCTGGTCCTTCTTCTTGGAAGATGTAGCTAACAACATCTTCTTCCTCTTCTTCCACATACATCGGAAACTCAGGTGTTACTTCTAAAAGATCTGCTGTTGCATTTAACAAAGGATCTAAGCCTTGCTTAGTAATACCTGATACTGGGAAGATTGGTGCATCTTCATCCCACTCGTTATCTTTTAATTTTGCTAACTCTTCTTTAAAGATTTTTAAATTTTCCTCTGAGTCTGGCATATCCATTTTATTGGCTACAATAATTTGTGGACGCTCCATAAGTCTTAAGTCATAGGATTCTAACTCTTTATTGATTAACATGTAGTCCTCAAAAGGATCGCGACCTTCCATACCACTCATATCAATCACATGTAAAATAACCCTAGTCCGCTCAATATGACGTAAAAATTGAGTACCAAGTCCAACTCCTTCTGAAGCTCCTTCAATTAGGCCAGGTAAATCTGCCATAACAAAACTTCTACCATCAGTTGTTGTGACCATTCCTAAATTAGGGACAATAGTCGTAAAATGATAAGCACCAATTTTAGGTCTTGCTTGAGAGACAACTGATAATAATGTTGATTTACCTACTGAAGGGAAACCAACTAAACCTACATCAGCTAAAACTTTAAGTTCTAATTCAAGTTTTCTATCTTGTCCTGGTTCTCCGTTTTCTGAAATTTCTGGTGCTGGATTTCTAGGTGTTGCAAAACGAATATTTCCACGCCCACCACGTCCACCTTTAGCTACTAAAAGGGTTTGTCCATTTTCTAATAAATCACCTAAAATTTTTCCAGTTTCTTTATCTTTAACAGTTGTTCCTGGTGGGACACTAACATAAGTATCTTCTGCACCACGTCCGTGCATCCCCTTACTCATACCATGCTCACCTGGACTAGCTTTAAATCGGCGGTTAAATCTAAAATCCATTAAGGTACGTAATCCTTCATCGACGATTAGGAAAATATCTCCACCACGTCCACCATCTCCACCAGCTGGGCCACCATCTGGTACATATTTCTCTCTTCTAAAAGCTACCATGCCATCTCCACCGTTGCCGGCTTTAACATCAATGGTTACTTGATCTAAAAACATGGACATATTGCCCACCTCTTTTCTATATAAGTCTTCCCCTTATTGTATCTGTTAGTGTTTTATTTGTCTACCAACTTCTATTTTCTTCTATTTTCTTTTCTATCTATCCTAAAGCTTTGCTAAAATTCAGTTTCTATCTTACTTTTTTTATTGGCAACTGTTTTGAAGTCTGTTAGTATGATACTGATGTGACACATAAATGAATTTGATACGGAGGAATACAACTCAAATGAAAAAAAATAAATGGTTATTAATCTCAACAACACTACTGCTTTCAGTAACTCTTTTAGGTGCTTGTGGTTCTGATAAAAAAGCAAGTGATCAAACCAACAAATCTTCTGAAAAAACAGAACAAACAACAAAAACAGATGACTCAACTAAAAATAGTGAAGACAAGACTAAAAAAGAAGATATTAATAGTCTTGAGCTACCCCAGTTAAGTCAAGATGTAGCTGATAACGAAGCCTTAGTTGAAATGGTTACAACTGAAGGTTCAATGAAAATCAAATTATTCCCAAGTATCGCGCCAAAAGCAAGCGAAAACTTTTTAACTCATGCAAAAGATGGGTATTATGATGGGCTTATCTTCCACCGTGTTATTGAAAACTTCATGATTCAAGGTGGGGACCCTAATGGATCTGGTACTGGTGGTGAAAGTATTTGGGGAGAACCATTTGAAGATGAGTTTTCTAATCAACTTTATAATATAAAAGGTGCTTTATCTATGGCAAACTCCGGACCAAATACAAATGGAAGTCAATTCTTTATTGTACAAAATAATGATGACATGTCAGATGGGTTACTTAGTGAAGATGTTCCTAGTAAGATGATTGATGCTTACAAAAAAGGTGGCACTCCTCATTTAGATGGTCGCCATACTGTTTTTGGACAAGTTATTGATGGCATGGATGTGGTTGATAAAATTGCTAGTGTCAAAGTTGGAGAAGCTGATAAACCTGTCAAAGATGTGAAGATTGAAAAGATCAATATTTTACAAGAAGCAAAAAAATAAGACAGCTTGACCTCTGAACAATTTATTCAGGGGTCTTTTCATGCTTATAAGTTAAAATTTTATAAGATTTTATAAAAGAAGTGTCTTAGATGACACCTTTCTTATAAACTTTGTGTATGATGTGAATGGATGATTCACAAATTAATACACATACATATAGACGCCAAAAATTGGCTATGATTAAGATAAAATGAGGACGACATAATGATACATCAACAAAAAGGAAACGGAGTGGCTAATGGTAAAATTATTTTACTAGGTGAGCATTCTGTTGTTTATGGTAAGCCGTCAATTGCTTTGCCTTTTCAAGCTGTAACAACTCAAACGCTTGTCACAACGTCACAAGAAAAAACAGAAATTCATTGCGACTTTTACCACGGTTTAATCGATGATTTACCTGAGCTGTTGGAGAGCTTGAGGGAGGTCGTTAGATTATGTTTAGTAACACTTAATCAAGAATCAACACCTATTAATATTACGATTGATAGTCAAATTCCTGCAGAGCGTGGTATGGGTTCCAGTGCTGCTGTTGCTGTGGCAACAACAAGAGCTATTTTTGATTTTTTTAAATCCCCTCTAACAGATGAGCTGTTATTAGAAATTGTTGGTATTTCTGAAAAAATTGCTCATGGTAATCCTAGCGGGCTAGATGCTCTCATGACAAGCGGTCACCGTAGCGTTTGCTTTATTAAAAACCAACCACCTAGAGACATTGAGTTAAACCTTAGTGCTTTTTTAGTCGTGGCTGATACTGGAATAACTGGGCAGACTAAAGAGGCTGTGAGTAGTCTTTCTAAAAAATTAGAGACTTGTGAGACAGGGTACTTTCAAGATATAATAGATAAGTTAGGTCATTTAACCTATGATGGTTTATCTTACTTACAACATAACCAACCTGAAAAATTAGGTCAAGTCATGAACCAAACTCATAATTTATTGAAAGAGTTAGATATTTCTAGTCCTGAATTAGACATATTAGTTAACTCAGCACTTGATCATAATGCTCTAGGTGCTAAGTTAACAGGTGGTGGACGTGGTGGTTGCATGATTGCCCTAGCAAAAAATAAAGATGATGCCAAAAACATTGCACAAGAACTTAAACATGCTGGAGCAAAACAAACTTGGCTCTATGAAATGAGTGAATAAATTGAAAAAAATAGGTAGATGCCGGGCACATACTAATATTGCCTTAATTAAATACTGGGGCAAGAGAAATGAAGCCTTATTTTTACCCATGAATAGTAGTCTCTCACTAACCTTAGATGCTTTTTTTACAGATACTCAAGTAAAAATTGATCCAAATGCCACAGAAGATGTCTTCTTCTTAAATGGTAAAAAACAGTCGGTTGAAGAGACACAAAAAATGTCTAAATTTCTAGACTTATTTAGAAAAGAAGCTGATATACAAGATAATATGATCATTACTAGCTTTAATCATGTTCCAACAGCAGCTGGGCTTGCCTCTTCAGCTTCTGCTTATGCTGCCTTAAGTGGTGCTTTAAACCAAGCTCTAGAATTAGACTTAGATACTAAAACACTATCTACTTTTGCAAGACGTGGTAGTGGTAGTGCAACAAGAAGTTTATATGGTGGCTTTGTTGAGTGGCAAATGGGCGTAGAAAATGATTCGACTTCAAGTTATGCTATACCTGTTGATGATGCCTCTTGGGATATTGGTATGATTGTCATCGCAGTCAATACTAGTAAGAAAAAACTCTCAAGTCGCAAGGGAATGAAAGAAACAGTAGCTACTTCCCCTTTTTACCCGGCTTGGGTTAATAGTGCAGCAGTTGATTTAAAAGAAATAAAACAAGCCATTAAAGAAAAAGACTTTATCCGTCTAGGAGAGATTACTGAATCTAATGGAATGAAGATGCATGGTAGCATGCTAGGCGCAACCCCTCCCATTTCCTACTGGGAACCAGATAGTGTTAGAGCTATTCAAAAAGTAAAGGAAATTAGAGAAAACGGGATTCCGTGCTATATCACGATGGATGCTGGACCTAATGTTAAGGTACTCTGTCAACAATCAGACATGCCTAATATTATGAAACAGTTACGCCACGATTTTGATGAGAGTAAAATCATCCCGTCTAAAGTTGGTTCAGGATTGACTTATTTGACTGAGGACGATTGGGATTATTAAAAGGAGAGATATTTTTGATAAAAGCAAGTGCACCAGGGAAACTTTATATTGCTGGAGAATACGCTGTGTTAGAACCAGGACAACCTGCTCTAATCGTAGCACTCGATCAATTTATAACAGTTACTCTGAAACAAGCTGATAAACAAGGTAGTATATGCTCACGTTATTCAAATGGGATATCCATTCCTTGGACAAGGCGTAATGGTAAATTTTACATGGACCAACGCGATAACCCATTTTCATATATTGCCAGTTCTGTAAGTATTGTTGAAACGTACCTAAAAGAATTAGGTTATACTTTAAAATATTTTGATCTAACTATTGAAAGTGAATTGGATAATAAAGATGGACGTAAATACGGCTTAGGTTCAAGCGGGGCTGTTACTATAGCAACGATTAAAGCGATTTTAAAATTTTATGACATAGAATATACCGCTGAATTACTTTATAAATTAGCCGCCATCACCCACCTATCTTTAAATAGTAATGGCTCTTTTGGTGACTTAGCTGCAAGCTCTTATGAAGGCTGGATTGCTTATTCATGCTTTGAGCGTGACTGGTTGATTAATCACTTAACACATCATACTTTGACATTTACAGAATTATTAGAAGAAACATGGCCAAAACTAATGATTGAACCTCTTGAATCCCCTGAGGATTTACGCTTATTAATTGGCTGGACAGGCTCTCCTGCTTCTACGACACTCTTAGTTGATAGTATGCAAGACGAGCAAGATGAAATGAATGGTTTTTACCGAGAATTTTTAACTAAGAGTCATGCTTGTGTCTCTAATTTAATTGCAGCTTTTAAAGATGGTAACATTCGAGACGTTCAAGAAGGTATTCGTTTAAATCGCTCTTTGTTACAATCTCTAGCAAATAAAAGTGGTGTTGATATTGAAACACAGGCCTTAAGAGATCTTTGTCAAATTGCTGAAGATGCTCATGGGGCGGCTAAATCTTCTGGTGCTGGTGGTGGTGATTGTGGTATTGTCATCTTTAAGCAGGAAGAAGAAATTTTACCTATGGTGTCTGCTTGGGAGAAGAAAGGTATTATGAATTTACCTCTACAAGTTTATAAAACACCAGATATTTCTCACAAAGCTATTACTGGAGACCTATAGTTATGACAACATCATGGAATAGAAAAGATCAGCACATTCACTATGCACAAATGCAATATGACACACCTCGTTTCAATGGATTTGAGGGGATGAGATTTATCCACCAATCCCTATCTCAAACAAAAGTTAGTGACATATCGCTTAATACCTCTATTGCTGATTTAAATCTTGACACTCCTTTTTTTATTAATGCAATGACAGGTGGGAGTGATAAAGCTAAAGTGATTAATGAAAACTTAGCTTATGTTGCTAAAGAGACAAAACTTGCCATGGCTCTTGGTTCAATCAGTATTGCTTTAACACAACCTGATTTACAAAATAGCTTTCGTATTGTGAGGAAAGTCAATCCAGATGGTATTATTTTTGCAAATCTTGGTGCCCACCATTCCCTAGATAATGCAAAAAAAGTTGTTGACTTAGTCGAAGCTAATGCCTTACAACTTCATTTAAATACTCCACAAGAACTTGTCATGCCAGAAGGTGACCGTGATTTTACTATGTGGTTGAAAAATATTGAACATATCACGACTAACCTTGATGTGCCTGTTATTGTTAAAGAAGTCGGCTTTGGTATGGCAAAAGAGACTATGACAAAACTCACTGAGGTGGGTGTTTCAATCATTGATGTAGCTGGTAGAGGGGGCACTAATTTTATCCAAATTGAAAATGAACGCCGTGAGGAAAAGGAATATAATTATCTTATGGATTGGGGACAAACAACGGTAGAGTCTTTACTAGAAGCACAACCATTTTTATATAATACTACTATTATTTCATCTGGTGGTATTAAAACTCCTTTAGATATGCTAAAATCTTTTGGATTAGGTGCTTCAGCCGTTGGTATTTCAGGAGAGTTTTTAAATTTGATTTTAACTAAAGGAAATGCTGCTACTATTCAACAAGTTCAACAGTGGAAAGAAGAATTAACTTTCTTAATGACTATGATAGGTGCTAAACAGATATCTGATATTAAAGATAAACCTTTTATATTAAATCAAGAATTAACACATTGGTGTCAAGAACGGAATATCCCAATTCATAAAAAAAGAGGCTGATGTCAATTATCAGCCTCTTTGTTATTTATACTGTTAAACTCTAATATACGCATAACCTTCATGTTGTAATTCTGCTAGTCTTAAAACTCCAGATGGCACTGCTTGAATTAATTTTGGCAATTCATCCTGTGTCATGTGCTGATGCGCCATTGCAAACTGACAGCTATTAAAATGGACTCCAAAATCTGTAGATAAGACAACTATCTTATCCATATGATGATCCATCTTATAACCTTGAACAGCAGCACCATTAGCTACAACTTCAACTTTTTTGACTTTACCTTCACCTTTTTTTAATAAATTAGAAACATTCGTTAATACAGTTTGCCATTTGTTTAAATCGTGGATATGAAATACGACTTTCATACTCTCTCTCCTTTTACATAGATTGGGGAACGGTAATAATCTTGTGGATCCTTTGATCCTGTTATAAGATTGTATACTTCCCCAACTTTAATATCTAACGACGCACTCTCTTCATTTTTTCTATCTATCTTAGTAATAATAGGATAAAGACACTGCTTTTTCTCTTGTCTTAAATAAGACCTACCCATATCATTAAATCCTAGTACTCTAATATATGGATTTTCCTTATTTTTTTTAATATTTTCAAGACTAATGTGATTTAAAATGTAAGTAGCTAATCGTTGAATTCTAGTCCAAGTATAGCGTTTTGTCTTAACTAACTCAACAAATTGAGAAAAACTTATTGCTTTTTTAGCACAATCCTTGATTCGGTATTCTATCCCTTCAGTCATCTGATAAATATTAGCTAATTCTTGATAAGAAAGAGTTAGGATAGCATATTTTAAATAAGGCCAAGCTACATCCCAACTAGCTAAACGTGATGTTGATAACTGATGATAGGTATGAGGTGAAATACTTGATTTTATTTCATTTATTCTTTTAGTATCCTCTAACATAATTTTTCTAATACTAGTGGCGCTAGAAAATTCAGTTTTATTCACTGTTTCATCATGGTAGCCTGAGCCTTGACGCTTAATTGGAAATAAAGTCATCGGTTGCTTATACTTAGCATTTTCCTTTGCATAACTCATACCTAATATATGATTAGGAGATGAAAAATCTAAGGGCCAATTCGGTATAATTTCTCTATATATTGTAGTCATTTGCTGGGGATAACTCATACCATTATTTTTCATCTCTTGATATCTTTGATTGATTTGTGACTCATATATCTTATGAGTCAAACCAAAAGTAGCATAATCAAGTTTTTCCTTACTATCTGTTCCAAAACATAGAAAGTCTACATTTAAAGCTTGTAAAATTTGAATACTACCATGAGCAAAATAATCAGCTGATTGAACAGCACTTGCAAAAGGCAATTCTATTACTAAATCAGCTCCTGCTAAAAGAGCAATCTCAGCTCGTTTCCACTTATCTAAAATAGCAGGTTCACCTCGTTGTAAAAAATTCCCACTCATAACTGCTACTAAACAATCAGCTTGTGTCTCTTCTCTTGCTTTTTTTATATGGTAGAGATGCCCGTTATGTAATGGGTTGTATTCTACAATTAAACCACAACTAGATAGACTCATCTTCTCTCTCCTCTTCATCATATGACAAAAAAACGAGGGAGCTGGGATAGCCTTCCTCGTTCCAATAATGTCATACCATTATTTCTCACAAACAAAAAACCAACGTGTTGATGAATCTGTCGGTGGAGTATCAGTAAAGTCAGAAAATAATTTGACTTGTTTAAATCTTACTTTTTGTAATAAATCTTTATATGTCTCGATAGAATAAGTACGCTCTTCATGTAATTCATCGAAACGTTTGAATGTGTCTTTTCCTTCTGGAATAAAAAATGTTAAAAAATGTTCCACACTATAAGGGACACTTCCTGGATAACTCTCCCATAAAAAAGCAAACTCATCTGTCTGGTAATGATAACTATACTCACTAAATACTTCCTCAATTTGATAGATCGAATGTACGTCAAAAATAAAGATTCCCTCAGGTTTCAAGGCTTTATAAACTTCTTTAAATACACGTGCTACTGCCTGCTCATCAGGCATATAACATAAAGAATCAGAGTAGCATGTTACGACATCAAACTCATCTTGTTTTTTTAAATCTAACATATCCCCTACTTCAAATCTTAGACACTCATCATCAACATAGCGACGTTCATTAGCTAGTTTTATCATATCCTCAGATAAATCTACTCCTGTCACATCTAGTCCAATATTAGCTAGTTCAACAGATAATATGCCTGTTCCACAAGCTAACTCTAATACTGACTTAGCTTCAGGCCTAATATGTCTTGTTGTAAACATTAACCAATCTTCATAAGTTGAGCTATCCATTACCTCGTCATAAATTCGGGCAAATGTTCGGTAATTTGTCATTACTCCACAACCATATTATCAATATTTACAAGAGGAGCATCTGACCATAATTTTTCTAAGTTATAAAATTCACGCTCTTCACCGTAGAATACGTGACAAATCACATCACCTAAATCAATTAATACCCACTTTGCCGACTCTTTACCTTCAACACGTTTCACAACTAACTCGTGTTTGTATGCTTCATCTACAATTTCTTTTGCAATTGCTAAAACTTGTTTGTCACTATTACCATGACAGATAATAAAATAATCTGCTAATAATGATACTTTTGAAACATCTAAAGCAACAATATCCTCTGCTCTTTTATCATCTGCAGCTTTTACTGCCATTTCTAAAATTTGTTGACTATTAATAATGAATTCCTCCTAATTGTTAACTACCCAAGTATTATACGTTTCAATAGATTTTGGGTAAATTCTTTGTTTTCTTTTTAATAAATAATTTAAAGTTTGATAAGCTTCAAATTTAACTGCTTCATCTAAGTCAATTTCAGATAACTTTCTTGCCTCATCAACACCAGGGAAATCACGTCCCTCTTCGATATAATCAGCCACATAAATTAATTTAGACAACTCACTCATATTAGCAGCTCCTGTTGTATGAAGCCTCACAGCATCAAGTATATCTTGATCCGTAATACCAAGCTCTTCCTCGATAATATAAGCACCAACAATACCATGCCAGATAGGATTCCCATACTCTAATAATTCTTTGGAAAAATCTTGAGATTTAATGAGCTTAATCATCTCACCATCATCTCTTTCTTTGGCATAATCATGGACTAAAGCTGCAATACTAGCTTGTTCAAGGTTAACATGATAACGTCTTGCTAATTCCAAAGCCTTTTTTTCTACACGTAAAACATGCTGAAATCTATGATTTGACATCTGGTTAGCTACTTTTTCAAGCAACTCATCTCTTGAAATCATGATGTACTTATCTGTATAAATTATTGCCTCATTCATAACCATACAATCCTTTTTTATGTATATAGTCTACCACATTATCAGGTAAAAGGTACTTAATAGAACTGTTTTTTGATATTTTTTTACGAATCATACTTGAGCTGATATCAATTAGCGGAGCATCTACCCAAATAAGTGGATAAGGTGACTTTTCAGTATGTCCATTACGTTTTACTGCGACAAATTGGACCATATCTACTAATTCATCAATGTTATACCACTTAGGTAAGTACTCCACCATATCGGCTCCAATAATAAAATAATAATCAACATCTGGGTGAATTTCTTTTAAGTAGCTGATTGTATCATAAGTGTAACTCTTACCTTCACGGTTAATCTCTGTTAATTCAATACCTAAATGCTCATGAGTTTCAACTGCTAATTTTAACATCTCCACCCTATCACTTGCTTCAATTACTCGCTTTTCATCTACATGAGGTGATTTAAATGTTGGCATTAGGTAACATTCATCTAAACACAACTGGTCAAATACTTGGTCAGCCATGATTAAATGTCCCATATGCACAGGATTAAAACCACCACCTAATAAACCAACTCGCTTTTTTTTCTTTTGAATTGGTAAAGTCTTCGGACTCGTTTTTGTTTTGACAAATGATTGTTTTTTCATATCTGACGACCGTCCTTAAATTCGGTTAACTTGATATGAAATTTTTTGAAATTTTTCTTTTGATGATGGACGGTATACAACTAAAATACGGCCAATCTTTTGGACAACTATACAATTTAACTCTTCTTCTAGTCGCCACGAAACATCTTCCATGTCCTCATCTGTATTTTGTAAAAACGTCACTTTAATCAGTTCACGTCTTTCTAATAAATCATCAATTTGCTCATACACATTAGCTGTTAAACCATGTTTTCCTATTTGTACGACTGGATCTAGATGATGTGCTTCACTTCTTAAAAATCGTTTTTGTTTACCTCTTAATGTCATTTAATTTCCTTCTTTCTTATATGAGAGATTTCCTAATTGTCACATCTACGCCTTTAGGTGCCCAACCTGCCACAACACAAGCTTTAGGAATAGTCACCCAACCAAGACCTGCAAAAACTAAATCTGTTTTTTCTTTAATTGAAAATTCAAAACGAGCAAGTTCTGGAAAGTCAGCTACTTCGTCTTCACGTGGTGGTTGTAAAAGTCCTCCCACATGCTTGTCATAAAATTCTGTTGCACCCTCTAGTTTTGTACGGTGTAGATCTAAATCATTTGAGGCATAAACAATAAAGCCCATCTTTTCAGATTTAATGACATCAAATCTAGCAAGTCCACCTAAAAATAAAGTTTGTTCTTCATTTAATTGGTATACTTTTGGCTTGATTTCTTTTTTAGGAGAGACAAGTTTTAAATCCTTTTTCCCTAGATAATGAGCCATTTGATGACGGTGAATAATTCCTGGCGTATCAATCAAACAAGTCCCATCTTCAAAAGGAATTTCAATTAAATCAAGAGTTGTTCCAGGAAACTGGGATGTTGTGATCACATCTTCAACACCAGCTGATTGTCTAATGATCTCATTAATTAATGTCGATTTTCCTACATTCGTTACACCAACTACATAAACATCACGCCCGTCACGGTACTCATCGATTAATTCTAGTAATTCTTGAATATCGTTTTTTTTCTTCGCACTTGTTAGTGTAACATCTATTGGACGTAAACCTGCTTCATGACTACGCTCTTTCATCCACTGAATCAAGCGACCTTTTTTAAGGGATTTTGGTAAAATATCAGCTTTATTTCCAACAAGTAAAACTGGGTTATCCCCAACAAAGCGATGCAAACCAGGAATTAAACTTCCACTAAAATCAAAAATGTCGACCACATTTACAATTAAAGCATCTTTTGTGCCAATCGTATTTAGTAAAGCTAAAAAGTCACCATCTGTCATAGCCACATCTTGTATATCATTATAGTGTCTCAGTCTAAAACAGCGCTGACAATATAATTCCCCTGATTCAATCCCTTTTTCTAAAGCCGATTTTGGTGTGTAACCAATTCCTTCTTTATCCGTTGTTTGAATAGTAGACCCACAACCTATACATTTATATTCTTCAGTCATTTAATGATGTCCTCCATTTCATATCAGAATGATGTTGCAATAAATAGTTCATAATATATTTTTCTCTTGTTCGATTAAACTTTGTATTCCACGCATCTGACTCTACAATAGGTTTAACTAAAACAGTTTTAATCCCTGCTTTATTTGCACCTTTGATATCTGTCATCAGCTGATCTCCAACCATAATTAAATTACCTTTTGGAATATTATATTTCTTCTCAACTTCCTTAAAGCCTTTTTGGAATGGTTTCATAGCACGTGATACATAGTCTAACCCTAAGTGACTGACAACACGGTCAATTCGTGAGGCTTTATTATTTGAAACAACAATGACAGGAATATTAGCTTCTTTCATAGACTTAATCCATGCAAGTAATTCTGGGGTACCATCTGGATTATTCCAAGCAATTAATGTGTTATCTAAATCTGTTAATACAGCCTTGATACCATGAGCTTTTAATTGTTCTGGAGTAATATCATAAATTTTATCAATCATCCACGTTGGTTTATATTCTAAAAACATATCTTCTTCCTCTCATAAAAAAATAGGAGTCCATACGCACTCCTTTAGCACTTATCATTATACGCTACTTTTGTCAATATTTCACCTGTAATGAAAAAACTCTTTGAAAATCATTCCAAAGAGTTTAAAGGATTCTTATTTAATTCCCACACGTTCAAAAATATCATCCACATGTTTTAAATGGTAATTATAATCAAACGCATCATCAATATCTTCTTTTGTTAAAACAGACATGATTTTCTCATCTGCTTCTAAAAGTGGTCTAAACTGAACTTGATCATCCCAAGCAGTTGCTGTTTTGGGTTGAACTAAATCATAAGCCTCTTCTCTAGACATGCCTTTATCAATCAATTTAAGTAAAACACGTTGGCTATAAATTAAGCCGTATGTTGAGTCCATATTACGTTTCATATTTTCAGGGAAGACTGTTAATTCTTTAACTAATTTACTAAAGCGAGTCAACATGTAATCAAGTAAAATCGTTGAATCAGGAATAATAATACGCTCAGCTGAAGAGTGTGAAATATCACGCTCGTGCCATAAAGAAACATCTTCATAAGCTGTCACAACATGACCTCGTAGTACTCTAGCCAGACCTGTTACATTTTCTGAACCAATTGGGTTACGTTTGTGCGGCATAGCTGATGAACCTTTTTGTCCTTTTGCAAAGTATTCTTCAACTTCACGTGTTTCTGATTTTTGTAAGCCTCTAATTTCTGTAGCAAATTTCTCAATACTTGTGGCAATTAAAGCAATCGTTGCTACATACTCAGCATGTAGATCACGAGGTAAGACTTGCGTTGAGATATCTTGGGCACGTAATCCTAAATGCTCACATACATAGGCTTCTACTGCAGGTGGTGTATTGGCAAACGTTCCAACTGCACCGCTGATTTTACCAGCTTCAACACCTTTAGCTGCATGTTCAAATCGCTCTTTATTACGGCTCATCTCTGAATACCATAAAGCAAGTTTTAAACCAAATGTTGTAGGCTCCGCATGTACCCCGTGAGTTCTTCCCATCATCACAGTATCTTTGTATTCTAAAGCTTTTTCACGAATCACTTCTAAGAAAACTTCAATATCAGCTCTTAAAATGTCATTGGCTTGTTTTAAGAGGTATCCATAAGCTGTATCAACAACATCTGTACTTGTTAAACCGTAGTGAACCCATTTTTTCTCTTCTCCTAAGCTCTCAGAAACAGCTCTTGTAAAAGCCACGACATCATGACGTGTTTCTTCTTCGATTTCTAAAATGCGCGCCACATCAAAACTAGCATTTTCTCTAATTTTAATAGTATCTTCTTTAGGAATATCTCCCAATTCACTCCAAGCCTCTGCAGCTAAAATCTCAACTTCAAGCCAAGCTTTGTATTTATTTTCATCTGACCAAATACGGCCCATATCTTCTCTTGTATAACGTTCTATCATTGTTTTATCCCCTTTAATCCTTAGATAATTCTAAATAATTTTTTTCTAATTCTTCCACATATTTGTCATATGTTTTATTGTATAACTGATGACTCTCTTCACTATAAAAAGTACGTTTATAATCAGATAATAAATACGTTTTAAGAGGTGTCACAAGGCTCACACCACCAAACGTTGGCTCTCCGTAGACTGATTGAATCACATTGCGACCAAAAATATCAGATGCCATCATAGTTAAGATATCATTTTGAAAAAAACCACCACTAATAGTTATTTCTCTGGAATCTAATGCTACTAACTCACTAATATAGCGTAAATTATAAAAAATACCCTCGACAACGCTTCTAATAAAGTGATTTTTAGTGTGACACATTGTAAGTCCAGTAAATGAACCGTTAATATCTTGTTGAATGGAAGGTGTTCTTTCTCCAGATAAATAAGGGAAAAATAATAACCCGTCACTTCCAATATTAGTTTGATCAAGTAATTGATTTAAATGCTTAAATATCGAATGCCCGTCATAAAACGTCTTATCTGCCCAAGTCATAATTTGTCCACCATTATTACTGGCTGCACCAATCACCCAATAGTTTTCATTTAAATAATAACAAAAAGTTTGGCCTAAATCATCTAGTTCAATCTCTTTTGATAGTTTTCTAACAGCTGCACTGGTACCTATAGTGAGTGTATTTAGCGTCCCATTTGCCACGTAACTAGCATAACTAGCTAAACAACCATCACTTGCCCCAATAAAAACTGGAATGCCTTCTTTTAAAAATAATTCTTCAGCTACATGATCTAAAAGCGGTGCGTAATAATCAGTATCAACTAATCTTGACAACTGATGACGCTTAACATCTATCATCTCAAGTATCTCTTCATCCCACTGCTTGTCATGAATATTAAACAAACCAGTTGCTGAGGCGATAGAATAATCTAGTACCCATTCTCCTGTGAATTCATTCATTAGATAATCCTTTAAACTCACCCATTTTCTAACATCCTGAAACCAAGGTTTTCTTTGAAAAGACCCGATTTTAGCAAAAGGTGACATTTCATGAATCGGCGTCCCAGTTTTTTTATACACACTTAAATAATCTTCATCGCGTTTGAAACTCTCGATAAATTCTTGTCCTTGTCTATCTTGCCAAATATATAGTTCATCTTCACTATTATTATCAAAAACCGGCATGATACTATGCATAGCAGTACTAAGTACCACAGAATCAATTTGATAACCTTTTTGTGTTAAAGACCTGATGCCTCGTTTTATCTTATTCCAAATACGCTCAGGACTTTGATAAACCCTACCATCGTCTTCTCGGTACGTATCAATCGGTATACTTAACTTATCAAGTAAATTCTCTTTTTCAAACACATGTAACTTTATGTTTGTGGTTCCCACATCAATTGCTAATGGATACATCACACGACCACCTTTTATATTTATAACTATATTTTACCACCCTTTGATGACTTTTCTAGCCCCTTCGTTATTTTCTCATAAAAAAAGGGTCTATAATAAATCGTGTTGATGGATAGTTTCCATTAATACGATTTTTTGTTTTTAAATACAAAAAGGAACATCCAAACATGATAAAATAAAGTCGACAAAAACCAAATTATTAGGAGGATGTTCCCATGGATAATCATACTAGAAAATTACTTAATTTAACAGACAAATCTATTATTTTTGAAAAAGATTGGTTAACTGAGGCTACTATTAGAGGTAGACGCTCAAATATAATAAGGGGAAGACTAACGTCTCCAGACAGAATATGCCCCTCTTGTCATCAGAATACGTGTGTTAAAAATGGTACTTATACTACTAAAACACAACTACCAGAGTTTAATAGGGTCACAACTTATTTAGAACTTAAAAGAGAACGATATCTATGTAAAGAATGTCATACAACATTCAGTGCTGATACTGCGTTAGTCGATGACTATTGTCATATATCGAAAACATTAAAGTATCAAATCGCCTTAGATTTGAAAGAAGATCGTTCAAGAAAAGAGATCGCTAGATTCCATCATGTTTCTGATAACACGGTACAACGTGTTTTATACGACTTTACCAACCACTGTCTAACCAACTTTCAACATCTACCAAAAGTACTATGTGTCGATGAATTTAAATCAACTAAGTCATGTCAATCTGGTATGAGCTTTATTTGTGCTGATGCTGAAAGTAAAAAGATTATTGATATTTTACCAGATAGACGTCTCTTCTCTCTTATTAAGTACTTCCTGAAATACTCCAGAAAAGAGCGGTTAAAAGTGAAGTTTCTCGTCATGGATATGAATGCCAACTACGGTGGCCTTCTTAAAACTGTATTTCCACATGCAGAGATTGTGACAGATAGATTCCATATCATTCAGCATATCAATCGTTCTTTTAATCAACTAAGAATAAAAGAAATGAATCAATTAAAACGTTATGATAATGAAGAAGCAAAACAATACCGGAGAATAAAAAAATATTGGAAACTATTTTTAAAAGACTCTAGTCAATTAAGTGCCACTACATATAGTAATTATCCTCTTTTCAATAAAAGTATGACACAAGTTGGTGTCATTGAAGAACTTCTTTCCTATAACTCAACTATAAAAATCGCATATGATTATATACAAGAGTTAAAATATGCTTATGAAACAAAGGATTCAGACTTATTTTTAGAATTAACTCATTCTATCTCTAATGAGCTTCCTAAGGAATTTAAAGCCAAATTCAAAACATTCCAAACCTTCAGGCAAGGTGTTACCAATGCTTTAAATTATTCTTATTCAAATGGTTTTTTAGAAGGAATTAACAACCGAATCAAAGCTATCAAACGAACAGCCTATGGTTACCGAAATTTCTTAACTTTTAAGCGACGGATTTTCCTTATTCAAGGTCAATCATTTCAATTTAATTAAAAAGAAGAAGGAGGAAAAATCCCCCTTCTTCTAATGCCCTTATTTTATCAATTTTTAAATATCAACACGATTTGACGAAGAGCCTAAAAAAACTATTAGATATCCCATTTACAGATACCTAATAGCTTTAACTTATTTGCTTAAAATAGTTTCATAAATAGTGGCAAAATCTTGATAGATATCTGATAAACTAACTTCTTCTTCAGTACCTGTTGTCATATTCTTAACACGAACAACTTGGTTTTCAAGTTCAGTTCCACCAATAATTAACGCTACTTTAGCACCTAGTTTATCAGCTGATTTAAACTGAGCTTTTAGTTTTCTATTCAAGAAATCACGCTCAGCTGATAAGTTGTTATCACGAGCTAGTTGAGTTAGTTTTAGGCTTTGTACATTGGTTTCTTCTCCGATACCTATCACGTACACATCAACTTCTGGTTTACTTGGTATCTCAATACCTTCTGCATCCATAGTAATTAAAATACGCTCCATACCTAGAGCAAAACCAAAACCAGCATTATGCGTATCAGGTCCACCAAACTCAGCTACTAAACCATCGTAACGACCACCAGCACAAATGGTTGTAATAGCACCTTTAAATCCAGGAGCATCACTCATAATTTCAAAGACTGTATGATTGTAGTAATCTAATCCACGTACCATACGGTGATCAATCTCATACGCCACACCTAGAGCATCTAGTAGCGATTTAACTTCCTCAAAGAAAGCTCCAGATTCTTCATCTAGGTAATCTAAAATAGATGGCGCATTTTCAACAATAACCTTATCTTTTTTATCTTTACTATCTAAAACACGTAAAGGGTTAGACTCTAAACGACGTTTTGAATCATCACTTAACTCTTGTTTTAGCGGCTCCAAATAATCAATTAAAGCTTGGCGGTATGCTTTTCTATTTTCTCTTGTCCCAAGTGAGTTAATAACTAGTTTTGTATGAGTTACCCCAAGAGACTTAAAGAAATCAAGTGCTAAAAGAATTCCTTCAGCATCTGTAGCTGGATTTTGACTCCCGATAACCTCAACACCTAATTGATGGAATTGACGATATCTTCCTGCTTGCTGACGTTCATAACGAAACATTGGTCCGAAATAGTAGCCTTTAAATGGATTTTGATGTTCTGGACCAAATAATTTGTTTTCCACATAAGAACGAACAAGTGGTGCTGTGCCTTCTGGTCTAAGTGTGATATGACGATTTCCTTTATCTGTAAAATCATACATCTCTTTAGTCACAATATCTGTAGACTCCCCCACTGCTCTAGTAATCACTTCAATATGCTCAAACATTGGCGTTCTTATTTCATGGAAATCATATTTTTCTAAAATATTTCTAGCTGTTGTTTCCACAAATTGCCATTTTTTGGTTTCTTTTGGCAAGATGTCATTGGTGCCCTTTGGTTTTTGATATTTCATGCTTGTCTACCTCTCTTTATTAACTCTACTTATCATATGTCTTCACTTATTATTTCTCAAGTCTTTTTAAAAAAGACCTGTAATATTTCCTTCATTATCAATATCAATATTTTCTGCTGCTGGTGTTTTTGGTAACCCTGGCATTGTCATGATATTACCTGTAAGAGCGACAATAAATCCTGCTCCTGCTGATACTTTTAATTCTCTAATAGTGACAATAAAATCTTTTGGAGCCCCCATTAAAGCTGGATTGTCAGATAATGAGTATTGAGTTTTAGCCATACAAATTGGTAAATCTCCAAACCCTAATTCTTCTAATTGTTTGATATCTTTTCTTGCCTTAGCAGTTAACTCAATTCCTGCTCCACCATAAATTTTTTGAACAATTTTCGTCAATTTTTCTTCAATAGTGTCTGTCAATTCATAAGTAAAAGATAACTCTGATGGAGTCTTAGCTAATTCGATAACTTTTCTAGCTAAATCCTCACCACCCTTGCCACCTTTAGCCCAAACATCAGATAACTCAACTGGAATATCTAACTTCTCACAAGCCTCATGAATAACTTGTAACTCTTTTTTTGTATCAAGTGGGAATTTATTAATTGCTACAACAACTGGTAAACCGTAAACTTCACGAATCGTTTCTATGTGTTTCACTAAATTAGTTAGACCCTTCTCAACAGCTTCGCCATTTTCAATTTCTAGTTCATTTTTAGCTACCCCGCCATGCATCTTAAGCGCACGGACTGTTGCAACAAGTACGACAACGTCAGGTTTAACGCCTCCTAAGCGACATTTTATATCAATAAATTTCTCAGCACCTAAATCTGCCCCAAACCCTGCTTCTGTGACTACATAATCAGCATATTTTAAAGCAAGTTTTGTTGCAATCACACTATTACAACCGTGGGCAATATTTGCAAATGGCCCACCGTGAACTAGAGCTGGTGTTTTTTCAAGCGTTTGAACTAAGTTTGGATGAATCGCATCTTTAAGTAGCACAGACATGGCACCTTCTGCTTTTAAATCCCCAGCGGTCACTGCCTTATCATCATAATTATAAGCCACAACAATAGCTTTTAATCTTTCTTTTAAATCACTCATATTATCTGCTAAACAAAGAATAGCCATGATTTCTGAAGCTACTGTTATATCAAACCCGTCTTCTCTTGGCACTCCGTTTGTTTTCCCATTTAAACCGTCAACAATATAACGTAGTTGACGATCATTCATATCAACCACACGTTTCCAAGTAATTTGACGCGTGTCAATGTTTAGATCATTACCATGATGAATATGATTATCTAACATAGCTGCAAGTAAATTATTAGCTGCACTAATAGCATGAAAATCTCCTGTAAAATGCAAATTAATGTCTTCCATCGGCACAACTTGAGCATAACCCCCACCAGCTGCGCCACCCTTCATTCCAAAAACTGGTCCAAGAGATGGCTCACGTAGAGCTAACATTGTTTTCTCGCCTAAGCTAGATAAACCATCAGCTAAACCAACTGATGTCGTTGTTTTTCCTTCACCAGCTGGTGTTGGGTTAATTGCTGTCACAAGAATTAATTTTCCATCTTTTTCTTCACTTAATTCTTCAATTTGGGATGCATCTAATTTTGCTTTATAATTTCCATACAGAGTTATATCCTCTTGTGTTAAACCAAATGAGGCTACAACTTCTTTAATAGGTGCCATCTCGATTGAATTCGCAATACCAATATCTGTTAGATGTGTCATTAAAAAACATCCCTTCATATCTTCGTTTACTTTTTGATTAGCTATATTTGATTCTATCATAAGTTGACTCATTTTTTTATGATTTATTTGTTTTTTTACTCTTTTCATAAACATCAATGACTTCAAATTCTTCATGAACAACCATCTCGTCTTCTGTAAAATCAATACCTAGATATTTTTGATAATAAGGCGTTAAAAATTGCCGATGATCTTCCTTCCAAGATGCTAAACTCAAGTCGCTCTCGCCCTCTTTTCTCACCTCATCTTCTGTCATATCATTAAATTTAACTGTTTTTACTGCTGTATTCCTAATGGTACACAGTGGGTGATGGTGATTATCTATGATGATACTAATATCTCCTTTTTTAGGAATTGGTCCTGATTCATAAAGTCTATAACCACTTGTACTAGCTTTTTTTGTGCCATCTATCACAAGTTTTCCTAGGGACATTGCCAATTCATCAGTGTCTCCTAAAGAGTAAATACTTATTTTTTGACTACTGGGGATAGAAAATTTTTGTTTTATTTTCTTTTTATAAATCATCACATCCATACTTTTCCTCCTTTACCTTACTACGGGTGGTTTCTCGCTCAATCAATGTCATTTTTAACTC